>JANNBD010000058.1:0-9930 GCA_031385105.1 Chamaesiphon sp. OTE_78_metabat_374 | reverse complement strand
CCAAACTCAAACCGATTGACGTTCCCCCAGAAGAAGTAGTCAAGATTACCAAAGCAGCACCGACTCAAACCCGAACTTTACCAAAAGTTAAACCCGCGTCGCCTGCACCAAAAGCTAGCAAGACAGCCACTTTCGTTCCGCCCAAATCAACTCCGCCCCCGTCATTTCCCAACAAGCTGTTCAACGATCCGCAGCCAAAACCAGTACGAACTGAGATCGCAGCTCGAAAGACTGATAACAGCCCAGCCCAGACTCCGCCCAAGCAAGATCCGCAGCAAGCAAATAATCAAACAGCTCTGGCTCCTCCGAGTAATCGCTCTCCCAAACTAGCTCCAAACTCTGCCCCAGACAGGGAAGACAACTCCGATCCCGATCGAGATTTAGCTCCCAGTTCACCAGGTAGTACTGATAAATTGGCTCGCACACCCGATCGATCTCTAGGTAATAACAACCAAACTAGCCTTACCCCTCAGCCAAAGTCGCCCCCAAAGTTTGGTGATGACTTTGGAGCTGCCGATCCCAACACACCGCCGAGTAGTGATGATTTCGCCGGAACACCTGGCAACAATGCTCGAATTGCTGCCAATATTCCAGCTACTGCACCCGCCACAAATAACCAAGCGGGTTTGGGCAATTCGCCCCAGCGCGGTGGCATTGGGGCTAGTTTTGGCGGTGGTGGCGGCGACAATCCCACTGGGGCTGAAGATGCAGTCGGTGGGGCACCTGGCAATAATACGCGGATTGCGGGGAGCAATGGTGGGGGCAAGGGATTAGGCAGTCAGGGCAACCAAACTAGCTTGGGTGGCGGTAATCGCCGGAGTCCATCCCTAGCTAATGCCACTAGTGGCGGGAATGGTAATAGTAACGGTAGTAGTGGTGACGATCTTGGCGGTGCCCCTGGAAATGTTGCGACGGGCAGTAAAAATCAAGCCACCATTCAATGTTTACGCAACTGCGAAATTAGATATCCTGATGAATTAGAAAATTCAGATATCGGCAAAGATAAAATCCTTGTCAAAGTCACGATCGATCCCAATGGATTGGTAGCTAGTGCCGAAATTGCTCGCTCTAGTGGCAATCAAAATCTCGATCGAGTCACATTAGCCGGAGTCAAGCAAATGCAACTCAATCCTACTGGTAAAACTCGAACACACCGGATTAAAATCAGTACTTTACTTAATAATTAGCAGCCCAGATTATGAAATATTTAAGCTTAATCGATTGCCGTAAGCGCAGAGCGCAGGCTCCGCCAACGCGTAGCGTCTCGGAGAGAAGGCAGACCAAGGGTCAACGAGTAGCAATTAGCCTCGGTTCAATTCTATTAATTCTAGCCGCAGGGCAAGCGCACGCAGGTAAAATTACCCTCCCCGATGGTAGTCAGTGCGAAGGCGAAAGTGTCAGCGGTACATTAAACGGCAAAGCTACTTGCAATTATGCCAATAAAGATCGCTACATTGGCAGCTTCAGCAATGGTAAATTTGCTGGCACTGGTGAATACACTTTTGCGACTGGTGGTAGTTATCAAGGTCAGTTTGTGGATGGTCAAATTCAAGGCAAAGGTGTGAAAATATACGCTGATGGCGATCGATATGAAGGTGATTTTGTCAAGGGTGAACCGATTGGCATCGGGCTATATACATCCAAGGCTGGCGGCAGCTATCAAGGTGAATTCAAAAATGGTAATCCGGCTGGAAAAGGTGCTTTCACACTCAAAAATGGCGATAGATGCACGGGCTTAGTTACTAATGGTCAGATTAATGGTGCCGGAGAATGTACTTACAAAAATGGTAATACCTATCAGGGTAATCTAGCCAATGGCAAACCAGAAGGTACTGGAACTATGACTTTTGCAGATAAAAGTACCTACAAAGGTAGCTTCAAAGCTGGTCAATTTATCGGACAGGGTACTAGAACATATAAAAACGGTAATACATATACCGGAAGTTATCTCAACGGTAAGCCTGACGGTAAAGGCTTGCTCACAATGGCGAGTAAGGATAGCTATGAAGGCAGCTTCAAAGGTGGTAAATTCAATGGTACAGGTAGCTATAAATATGCCAATGGCGATCGTTATGATGGTCAATTTAAAGATGGTCAATTTGCTGGTGCTGGCGTAATTATTGCCAGTGGTAATCGCTGTGAAGGTCAATTTACTGCTGGGGAACTAAATGGACAAGCCACTTGCAAATATAAGAGCGGTGAGCAGTTTATCGGTGAATTCAAGAACGGCGAAAAAGAAGGCAAAGGAGTCTTAATTTATGCGAATGGGACAAAAGTAGATGGTAATTGGAAAGCTGGCAAGCAACAGTAAATTGAGAGTTGAGAATTGCGGATGCATTTACCGCACGGGTTCCCCGTCGGTAAAAATGCACCAAGCAGCGGATGCGCGTAACTCCTTTCTGAGAGGCTATTGCAGGGCAAACGCTCCGCTACCGCCAACGTCGGGTTTCCCCCCGAATAAAAAAACGACAAGACAGCGGCTCACCTTTGGACGGGTTCCCCGTCAAAAAAGGTGAGACAAGACAGCGCACCAAGCAGAGAATTGGGTTATTAGGGTGGGGTCGAAATCCCCACCCTAATAACAATCCACCTAAAAGTGGGGATTTAAACCCCTGCTCTTTGTTGAAAAATATATAGAAAATACAACTTATGAATTTTATCAAGGTATTTAATGACGGTGGTTTCGTCATGTATCCACTCCTGTTTATGTCGGTTGCGATCTTGGCACTCGCGATCGAACGGATGATCTTTTGGAGTAAAATCGGCAAACGTCAAAAGCGATTAGTTCCCACAATTCTAGACCTCTACCAGCAAGGATCTCAACTGGTAATTGAGCGACTCGAACGCGAACAAGATCTACCTATCGCTCGAATTTTCATGGCAGCAATTAGGATGAAGGATGCTACTCCTGAAGAATTTAGATTAGCAATGGAAAGCGAAGTTCATGCCGAAATTCCCTTGTTACGTCGGTTTGTTAATATTTTCGATGCTGTCATTAGTTTAGCTCCATTGCTGGGGTTATTAGGAACAGTCACGGGTTTAATTGCTTCGTTCTCTTCTCTCAAAGTTGGTGAAGTTGCTGGTAGTAGTTCCGGTAATGTTGTGAGCGGTATTTCAGAGGCTCTAGTTAGTACGGCTTCAGGCGTAATAGTCGCTGTTGTAGCTTCTATTTTTGCCAATTTGTTTCGGATCTATTATCAGCGAGAAACATATCAAATTCAGGAATCAATGGGTCAACTAGAATTAATTCATCGTCGCTATTGGCAACGGGGAGGCTAGTAGAATTAATCATTAGTAAACAGCATTAAATTCTAACTGAATTGATAATTTATAAATGAAATTTTTAACTGAATCTGAAGATCGTCCGCCGGAAGTTAATGTCGTGCCGCTGATTGATGTGATCTTTGCAATTTTGACCTACTTTATCATGACATCACTTACTCTCAGTCGGACAGAGGGTTTGGCTGTGAATCTGCCTGGTGCAAGTTCTGGGAAAGCTCAAGATCAGACTAAAATTGTGATTAGTATTGATGCTGAGGGGGCTGTCGCGCTAAATCGCAAGTCCATAGATCCGACTACCCTAGTATCTCAAATTAAGTCTTCGATCGTCCCAGATCAGCCCACAATGGTCGTAATCAATGCTGATGAGAAAGTAGGTCACGGTAGAGTCGTGGAGATCATGGATGTAGTTCAACAGATTCCAGGCATCAAGATCGGAATTGCAACCAAGCGCAAGTAGTAATGTCAGATTGATGTCGATAGAGCCTTTAGTTGCCACTGAGATTGGGGTCTAGATGCCTACGCCAACCAAATATTACCATTTGATACAAAAATTAATTTCAAATAAATGCTATTAATTCTCAATAGTTATGTTAATATCGTTCTAACAGCTTATTGATATAGATAATCAATAATTTAATTCGATCGAGCCACAGCGTTAGCTGGCCTAGATTTTGGTTTGGATCAAGTTGTTGCTATAGGACAGTCAGAACAAGCTAACTAGATGTGCCGATGGATCTGACTCATTTGCCTACTTCACTATTGAGAACTTTTCTTTTAATTTAGAAAATTCACCAACGGTTAAGTCTCGCGGATGGGCAGGCAACGCTCGCTTTGCCAACAGCAGGGTTTGGACACCGATAAGGATAGCTAGTGTCAGTAGTTTAGAAGATATTATTGGAGGGCATTTATGGATTGGGGTAATTTTACTTGGTGGTGGTGCATGGCATATTTTGGTTACGCAGAGGGCATGAGTCGTGAAGATCTTACGGATCGAAGCTGATGCAATTATGTCTTACAGCTTGGGTGGTTTAGCGTTTATGGCATTAGTTAGCTGCGCCTTTGGCGGGTTCAATACTACTGCTTTTCCAGTGGAATTTTATGGGATCGATTGATCATCAGCCGCTGGGAGTCAATTTTTTCTAGCTTTGATTGCGCTGGTAGGTCATCTTTGGCACGCTGATCGCGCTCGGATGGCGAATTAGGCTTTAGGCTTTAGGCTTTGGGCTTTAGGAAGATTTGCTGAAAATATATACACTCATTATCTCGGAATTATAACCATGTCGAAGATTGGACTTTTCTTTGGAACTCAAACTGGTAAAACTGAAAGTATTGCCGAAATGATTCGGGATGAATTTGGAGCCGATCAAATCGATCTCCATGATATGTCTCAAGTAAGTGTGAGTGATTTTGATGGCTACACCAAATTAATCATTGCTTCGCCTACTTGGGACATTGGCGAGTTGCAAAGTGATTGGGACGGATTTTTTCCAGAATTTGACACGATGGACTTTAAAGGTAAGACTGTTGCGTATTTTGGCACTGGCGATCAATTAGGTTATTCAGATAACTTCATGGATGCTGCTGGAATTTTAGAAGCAAAGATCACCTCCCGTGGTGGTAAAACTATTGGTCATTGGTCAACTGAAGGCTATGACTTTACTGAATCTAAAGCAGTGAAAGATGGCAAGTTTATTGGTCTAGCGATCGATGAAGACAATCAACCAGATCTTACAGATGAGCGGGTCAAGACTTGGGTCGCTCAAATCAAAAAAGAGTTTGCCTAAGCAAGATTATTTCCTAAGCCAGTAATCGAAAATTGGTGGTGAATTCACCACCAATTTACTAGATATTAAATATAGTAATTATCATTCCAGATCTAAATATCAATCGCGATAAGTAAGCGTTAACTTTAATCGTAGATATTATTCACGCTACAGCCTCAACTCTCAATTCTCAACTCCTAAACATGACTAAATTTCTCTGGATTAGTGCTAGCCCTAGCCTCAAATACTTTCATCGCCGCTTGCTCAATAGTCTATCAAAAGTAGTCGAAATTGAGCTGTGGGAATACTATCAGACCTTAGATGAGGGTAGTTCGATCGATAGTGGTATCAAGCTCCTCCATGAATATTTAGCCAAAGCTAGTTGTCCCGTTCATTTAATTGGGCATGGCATTGGTGGGATCATTGCCTTAGGGTATGCTCGTAAATACTCAACCCAAGTTGCCTCATTAACATTGCTCAGTGTCGCTGTCCAACCTGCGATCGATTGGCACTCATATTATTATACTCAATTGCGTTGGCGTAGCCTCTCCTCTGGAGAATCGTTACCATCTAGTCGCGAGTGTATTTTGCGATCGATCGCAACTAATTTATTTCCACACACTTGCACTAGTCACATTCATGGGTTAGTCGAAAGGTTGAATCGAGACTTGGTTGAGGCTCCTTCTAATCACTCACTATTTAGACTAGAGATCCTGGCAGAAGGTAGCGTGCCGATGCCATTGATGATTTGTGGCAGTCAAGATGATCCTGTGATTAGTTTACCTGCTTTATCCGGTTGGAATACCTATTTAAAATCGGCAGATACAATTTGGTGTTCGACCACGGGGGGACATTTTTTTCATCATTTTCATTCCGAACTAGTTAGCTGTCAAATTCAACAGTTTTGGCAAAGAACAGGAGCAGAACCATCATTATATCAATATGCACAGATGGAGCTGAACTAACAAATGATTGCAGTTTGTTTTATCCTGACTTGGATCACAATTTTTAGTGCCTGTTGGACTTTAGCACATCATTGGAAGACCGGATTTATTTATGTCAAGCGACTGCACCAGGTTCCCTGTCACAAATGTAAGTATTTTACCAATAGCTGTTATCTAAAATGTACTGTCAATCCCGATCTTGCCTGCTCAGAAGCCGCAATTGATTGTCGAGATTATCAACCACAATAAAATTAATATTACTCATGGGTAGATTAAAACCAGACCGCAAGCCAGCCTGTTCAGCCAAAAGTATCGACCGAATTTTTACGATCGTTTCTGAAAATTGGGATGAAGTTTGGGCTGTCGTCCAGACAAGGGCACAAGCAACTAAAGCGATCAATCGGCAGCAGCTTAGAAATTTGAGATCGAAAAGTTTTACTCCTTAACAGCCACTTCCATCCCAGTCAGTAAATGGTAAATATTCTGTATTTCTGGGTGGGAAGGGGGTAGGATTGTCAATTCGTTGGCGAAGCCTACCGTTAGGTAATCGCTGCTATGGATAGATAATATTAGAGGCAGGCTATCAAACTTCGGCATAATATGCCAAAATTTGTAACAGTATGTTAATAATTGCCTCATATTAAAATTTTATAGTTATGACAGAAGAAAATATTCCCAGTAGCCCAGCAGATCTGGCACCTGCTACAGGCAAAAAATTGGTCGCTGCCGATGATGATCGGTTTGAGTGCCGCGCTTGCGGCCACATTTATAATCCCAGCAAAGGCGACCCCACAACTAAAGTTATTGCTGGAACACCCTTTACCGTGCTACCAGAAACGTGGAAATGTCCAGTTTGTACTGCCAAAAAGAGCGCGTTTACAAATATCGGCACTGTCACTAGTGAAGTGTCTGGATTTAAAGAGAACCAGGGCTATGGATTTGGTGTCAACACCATGACACAATCACAAAAAAGCTTACTCATCTATGGTGGACTTGGACTTGGAATCTTATTGTTCCTCAGTTTATATACATTGAGTTAAGGCAGAAGAGAGGGCATAGGGAAGATCCAAGTGTCTTGAACCTACAGCCCAGAGCCTACAAGCCCGAACTCTAAAGCCTGAAACCCAAAGCCAACCACCAATTTAAACCTAAAGTATGAACTTATTGAAACGAATTCTAAAACAAACAGTTACGATCCTCGCGATCGGGATATTCTGTGTTAGCTGTAGTCGGATTACCCCGCTAGCGACTAGCCCCTGGAAGTCAATTCAGCTACCCACCGAATCCAATATTCAAGATCTGACATTTACCGGAAATCCCCAGCATGGTTGGGTTGTCGGTAGTGACTCAGCTATTCTCGAAACTAATGATGGCGGTAAAACATGGGAAAATCGCAAACTCGAACTCGATAGTGATAAGTACCGATTCACCTCAATCAGCTTTGCTGGCGATGAAGGCTGGATTGTGGGTGAGCCTGCCATCTTGCTCCACACCAAAGACACTGGCAAATCTTGGGAACGCCTGACTCTCAGTGCCAAACTACCTGGAACTCCTGCCACCGTTAAAGCAACAGGTGCAAACTCTGCTGAAATGACCACAGATATTGGGGCAATTTATGCCACCAAAGATGCGGGTAAGAATTGGAAAGCTCTTGTCAGTGGTGCGGTAGGCGTATTTCGGACAATTAATCGTTCTGAAAACGGTAGCTATGTAGCAGTCTCTGCCAAAGGTAACTTCTACTCTACCTGGACACCAGGACAAGACAGTTGGGAACCCCACAACCGCAACAGTTCACGCCGTGTCTCCAGCATGGGATTTGCAAATGATGGACGACTGTGGATGCTGGCGCGGGGCGGACAATTGCAATTTAACACCCTCGACAAGCCAGATGTCTGGGAAAACGAAGTATTTCCAGGTCAGAAGACTAATACTGGTTTACTAGATCTTGCCTACCGGACTCCAGGTGAGGCTTGGGTATCGGGTGGTAGTGGCGATCTGCTAGTGAGTACCGATAGTGGCAAGACTTGGCTCAAAGATGAAGCTGTAGAGCAAGTACCATCCAATCTGTATAAGATTTTATTCTTTAGTGCCGATAAGGGATTTATTATCGGTCAACGGGGGATTATCTTGGAGTATCAAGGAGAAGCTGCTGCTGCGGCAGTTTAGGCTTTAGGCTTTAGGCTTTAGGCTCTAGGAAATGACCCTAAGAGCTAAAGCCTAACAGCTAACACCTAATCTCGAACGCTTAATTTCTCATCTAGCGATCGCATTTCTTTAAGGTTATGATATAAACTAGAATTGAATAAACTAGGAGAATTTCGACATGGCAGGTACCACCGGAGAACGTCCGTTTGCAGACATCGTTACCAGTATTCGCTACTGGATCATTCATAGCTTGACGATTCCAGCACTGTTTGTCGCTGGCTGGTTGTTTGTCAGCACTGGATTGGCTTATGATGCGTTTGGTACGCCTCGTCCTGATGAGTATTACTCGCAGACTCGCCAAGAATTACCGATCGTTTCTGACCGATTTGATTCCAAGAATCAGCTTGACAAATTTGTTGAGAAGAAATAGTCCAACAGATCTACACAAATGATCATCTAATTTGATTGGGAAACTATTTTTTGGTTGTAATTGAACAACCATTTAACCACTGCCAGTCAATAATAAAACTTTAAACTAACCTGCCTTAATTTTAGGAGTACATAAAAATGGCTAGCGGTAGCGGAAATCAGCCCATTTCATATCCCATTTTCACAGTCAGATGGGTAGCAGTCCATACTTTGGGCGTACCTACTGTATTCTTTATTGGCGCAATTGCTGCCATGCAATTTATTCAAAGATAGATCCAACTCAAAACTATGGAACGTACTCCAAATCCTAATAATCAGCCAGTAGAACTCAACCGAGCTTCACTATTTTTAGGCTTATTAATGATTTTCACGCTGGGAATTCTATTTACTAGTTATTTCTTTAACTAATTGATTCGATCTGTATTGTGTTTGGATATTTATCAGAGGAAAAAACTATGTCTGAACCAGGAAAAATTCCCTTGTGGCTGGTAGCAACTGTTGCTGGTATGGGTGTGATTGTCGTTGTAAGCTTATTCTTTTACGGCTCCTACGCTGGACTCGGCTCATCAATGTAATTGAGCTACTATTAACTCGATTAGCGATATTTAAAGCAAAAAGCCGGACTAGTCCGGCTTTTTGATTGGCTGGGAGTGAATTAGTTTACCTAAACAGTTTCACGTTCGATGTAGAGAAACAAAAATGCCATCATTACAGCAGGCATTACTAAACCGACTGTAGGGACGAGAATGGAAGGTAAAAAAGAAGCTGCCATAATAAAAAGTCCTTTGTGATAAATAGACCGTATCCTTAGATTCTAGCCGAATTGGTCAACTAAAAAGGCTCACAAAAAGCTCACAAAAGTTTGTGAATCTTAATAAATAAAACCTAGCCGCTGTTTGTTGGTTATGAATTGGCTGAAACCTAACTGGTGGAGATGATGCGTAGATCTTTAATAGACTTGTGTAGACACGGTAGCCTTATAAAGGGGAGGGGGTAAAATCTTCACTATTCACTCCTCCACAACTATTTCCAAATTCTCATAGTCGCGAGACTCATGACTACCGACAAAACTAGACAGGGCGAAATCGATTTCTAGATCGCCAGTGACATCGAGTGTCGGGGGCGGCAGGTGCAGCGGGGAAGCACTGACGGGAAATACATCTGGGTGGGTAAATTGAGTCGGGTGAACATTGGGCGACGACTGAGGTGAATGTAGAGAGCGAATTGTTGATGGCGTACCATGTTGGCTCGGACGACGGGCACCCATGATAACAGTTTCTAGCTGTAGCTCTTCAGTCAGCCTGTCGAGTAATTCTCCAGTATTGTCTTGTCGCTGCTCAGACAACTGGAACAGCGCGAGTTCAGAT
>JANNBD010000053.1:0-3918 GCA_031385105.1 Chamaesiphon sp. OTE_78_metabat_374 | reverse complement strand
TGCTGGCTGTGGCGGTTATGTTGTTGGTGAAACTGTTAAATTACTAAAAGAATTAAATGCTTTTGACGAGTACGACATTATTTTATTCGATGTACTTGGCGATGTGGTGTGCGGTGGTTTTGCTGCACCTCTAAACTACGCTGACTACTGTTTGATTGTGACTGACAATGGTTTTGATGCTCTGTTTGCTGCCAATCGGATTGCCGCATCGGTACGGGAGAAAGCGCGGACGCATCCACTCCGGTTAGCTGGTTTGATTGGAAATCGGACTTCCAAACGTGACTTGATCGATAAATACATCGAGACAGTACCGATGCCAGTGTTGGAAGTATTGCCACTGATTGAAGATATTCGGATCTCCCGCGTCAAGGGCAAGACTCTGTTTGAGATGGCCGAAACCGATCCTTCGTTGGAATATGTCTGTGATTACTATCTAAACATCGCGGATCAAATCTTGGCACTGCCTGAAGGGGTGGTTCCAAATGATACGCCTGACAGAGATCTATTCGCGCTGTTGTCTGACTTCTATCTCAATCCGGTTGAGCCTAAAGCTCAAGATGCTAGTGAGAAACAGGATCTGATGATGGTTTAAGAGTGGGTGACGGGTATCTAACCACCCCGTCGCTCCGCGCCACCCCTCCCAAGAGGGGATTTCCATGCTGGGGTCTGTAGGGGCGGGTTTATGCTATTAATTTCTGCAATAACGATAACTATCGTACGAACCCGCCCTCACCCACCATTAACCTTTCGATTGTGTAGCGTGCCAGCGGCAATCGTATTTATCATTGCAGTTAGGTTATCAGCGCGTCGGTTCGATTATAAAAATTTTTAGAACGGAGAATATAATATGACTGTTGCATCAGAGCCACAGGCGTTAAATTTTGAGTGCGAAACTGGTAATTACCATACCTTCTGTCCGATTAGTTGTGTTGCATGGCTATACCAAAAGATCGAAGATAGCTTCTTCCTGGTTATCGGTACCAAAACCTGCGGTTACTTCCTCCAAAATGCGATGGGCGTAATGATCTTCGCCGAGCCGCGTTATGCGATGGCGGAATTAGAAGAAGGCGATATCTCTGCCCAGCTCAATGACTACGCCGAACTCAAGCGGTTGTGCGAACAGATTAAAAAAGATCGCAACCCTAGTGTGATCGTCTGGATTGGTACCTGTACCACCGAAATCATTAAGATGGACTTGGAAGGCTTGGCTCCAAGACTAGAAGCTGAACTGGGTATTCCGATCGTCACAGCCCGCGCCAATGGTTTAGACTATGCCTTTACCCAAGGTGAAGATACCGTCCTCGCAGCAATGGCGGCGCGATGTCCAGAGAAGGCTCCTGTGGCTCAGGAAGAGAAAGATGAGCGCAACGCCATCTCTAAACTGATGAACTTTGGGCGCAAGCAAGAAGATGTCAAAGTTTCCGATTCAGAATATAAAGATCATCCCCCACTAGTATTATTCGGTTCCTTACCAGATCCTGTTGTTACCAACCTAACGTTAGAACTGAAAAAACAAGGGATCAAAGTCTCTGGCTGGCTCCCTGCCAAACGCTTCACCGAACTCCCCGTACTCGAAGAAGGTTACTACGTTTGTGGCGTAAATCCCTTCCTCAGTCGCACCGCTACCACACTGATGCGCCGTCGTAAGTGTAAACTAATTGGCGCACCATTCCCGATCGGACCTGATGGCACCCGCGCCTGGATTGAGAAAATCTGTTCGGTATTTAATATCGAACCCCAAGGATTGGACGAACGCGAAGCCCAAATCTGGGAAGGCGTGGAAGAATACGTCAAACTGATTCGCGGTAAATCCGTCTTCTTCATGGGCGACAATCTCCTGGAAGTCTCAATGGCACGGTTCCTAATTCGCTGTGGAATGACAGTCCAAGAAATCGGCATTCCCTACATGGATAAACGCTACCAAGCAGCCGAACTCGCCCTCCTCGAAAAAACCTGTCGGGAGATGAATTCGCCATTACCAACCATCATGGAGAAACCCGACAACTATAATCAGTTGCAACGGATTTACGCCCAGAAACCCGATTTAGTCATCACCGGAATGGCTCATGCGAATCCGCTGGAAGCACGGGGAATTACGACTAAATGGTCGGTAGAGTTTACCTTCGCCCAAATGCACGGTTTCACTAATTCCCGCGATATTTTGGAATTAGTAACTCGTCCGCTCCGCCGGAACGAAAATCTCAAGGATCTCGGTTGGGAGAAGTTAGTCAGAGATGAAGCTGTAGTCTAGATTAGCTGGCAATTTGATATTATCGAACCGACTGAGCCTCTAACTGAGGCTCAGTTTTTAGTTTACTGGTAGATATTGGTATGCAAGTAAGTTGTTATTGCCCTTAAAATGCGTTAAAATGGTAGACGTAATGTATAACGTAGTAACAAAAAGGAAACGCTAATGTCCAATTATCCTGAAGCACTGAAGTTTGAGTCTGAATTAATTTGGTTATTAGACCCCCTAGATGATTATCCTTGGGTCAGAGAAGTATATACAGAATTCACTAGCCCAGTAGAAATTACACAATCGCGGCGATCAGAGATCGAATTAGGACATAAATTGATAGGCTATGGTGTATTGAAACAAAATATCACTGACGCATCTGTAGATCCTTTTGATGGTAAAAAATATTACACTAGGAGAATATTCGTTATTAGAGATGATGACTATAAAGCATATGAGAGTTATGACTATTTCCCTACGGAAGCTGTTGATCCTCTAACAGTTAAAGTAGGTTCTCAAGGATTATCGCCCAAGGTCAAATCTCAAATAGCAGTACGAATTCCCGTTCCTATCCTCAGGAAGTTGATAATTTGCTCAAGAAAAACTGGTATGAATCAAACAGATGTAGTCATCGCAGCACTAACTAAATACTTTGAAACAGAAAGCGAGATTACACCAAATCAGCGTTTAGATAGATTGGAAAAGAGAGTCTCTATATTAGAAAACAAAAAATAAATTAGGATCTGTAGGGGCGGGTTTATGCAAATAAATATCGCTAGATTCGATCGATCTCAAACGAACCCGCCCAACCCCGCTAGGATCGATCGATTGTGATAATTTGGGATGATGACATTCAATTTGTTATTGGTGAGGTTGGGCGGGTTTGATTGAGATTTTTAGAATTGTTCGTAGGTTATTCCATAAACCCGCCCCCTACAGATTCGTGTAGGTGATTATGGGTGAAATTAAATAGACATTGGAATAGCCGTTCGACTTATCTAAATCAATTTAAACTGCTCAATGGCTGAATTGTAACTGTACCATCCTCAATTCCATCAATCTGAATCCGATAACTAAACAGAAAATTCATCCTAACTAATGGTGCTGATTTAGAAGCGATGAACCCCTTTATAACCAATCCGAATTAACCAAATTTGGACATCTGGAAAGCGTTCGAGTAATTTATCTGATGCTGTCATCGTATCCTTGGCAAGTTCAAAAGCTCCTGTGTCGATATCGATCGCGACAATCTTACCACGATCACTTTCTTCATCAATTTGTTGACGAACCTGGGTTTCGTAAATTTCATTCCCGCGTCGCGCAAATTCTTCTTTGCTATATTTAAGCTCTCCAACTGTCATCAGGTTGACCTCAATTTAACTGTTGTCCCTTCATTTTACATGATCGATCGATCCTATTGCTATTTACGAATTCGTTCTTGGATCAGAGCAATAACATCTGCACTCAATTCTGGCTCTGGTTCGACTAACTCGCGTGTCGCTAAAGCTAACTCAATCTCTTCAGGTGAAGCTTGTCCCAGTTTCTTCTTCAGTAACTGAAACGCCTGCTTCTGTTGCTCAACTTCTGCATCAGATAGTCTCATATGGTTAGCTCAATTAAAACAACTACAAATGCGATCGAATAAGATAATTGCTACTTAATTGCCTTGCGAAATTCATTAG
>JANNBD010000542.1:0-3312 GCA_031385105.1 Chamaesiphon sp. OTE_78_metabat_374 | reverse complement strand
TGGCGCAGGGGACATTATATCCTGACGTAATTGAGTCCGCTGATACCAATGTTGATCCTCAAAGCGGTGAACGAGTTGCTGTTAAAATCAAGAGTCATCACAACGTTGGTGGTTTGCCAAAAGACTTACAATTTACCCTAGTTGAGCCACTCCGCAAGTTATTTAAAGATGAAGTGCGAAAAGTGGGTAAATCGATCGGTTTACCCGAAGAAATCGTCAAGCGTCAACCTTTTCCAGGGCCAGGTTTAGCGATTCGGATTATTGGTGAAGTTACTGCCGAACGTCTGAATATTTTGCGTGATGCCGATTTAATTGTGCGTCAAGAAGTTAATAAACAGGGGCTTTATGATCAGCTTTGGCAAGCTTTTGCGGTGCTACTTGCTGATGTAAACAGTGTCGGTGTGATGGGCGATCAACGTACTTATGCTCACCCAATTGTGCTGCGGTGTGTGTCTAGTGAGGATGGGATGACTGCCGATTGGTCGCGAGTTCCTTATGAATTTCTAGAGATAGTTTCCAACCGCATTGTTAATGAAGTAAAAGGTGTCAATCGCGTGGTTTATGACATCACTTCCAAGCCACCAGGTACAATCGAGTGGGAATAATTATTTTCTAGTTTAAATTTAATCAAGAATCTTTGTAGGGTGGGCATTGCCCACCTTTTTTATCGATACTTTCAACTACTAATAAAGTAAGCAATACAACTGTCGATCAGATGAATTATAGCTGAAACCTATCTGGTGGGCGATGCCCACCCTACGCGATATCTGTAGCTTAAAAAAACTTAACCATCCACTATCCACTATTCACTATCCACCATTCACCATCCACTAGATAATAAACAGACATAGAGTAAGTAAATTTTAAAAAGCCAATGGATAGCAGTTTAATTCTATCTAATATCTTGAACCCGCCAGTATTATTCTTTTTCTTGGGAATGCTGGCGATTTTTGTTCAATCTGATTTAGAAATTCCCAATCCTTTACCCAAGTTATTTTCGCTGTATCTCTTAGTAGCGATTGGCTTCAAAGGTGGACACGAATTGTATGAAAGCGGCTTGAGTCCATTGATTGTCGCTACTCTAGCCGCCGCTATATTTATGGCATCGATTGTGCCAGTCTACTCTTTCTTTATCCTCAAGATCAGGCTTGATAATTACAACGCGGCGGCAATTGCGGCTACTTACGGCTCCATTAGCGCGGTAACTTTTATTACCGCTAGTTCGCTGCTGGACGAACTCCAGATTGACTATGGGGGACATATGGTAGCAGCTCTAGCACTGATGGAGTCACCTGCGAGTGTGGTTGGCTTGATCCTCGTCAAGGTTTTTACTGCCAAAGAAGCTAAGGTAGATGGTGGTGGTGGCGAGGATGGTGATGGAGAAGAAGAGGAAAGCACGGGTACTTACTGGGGTGAAGTTTTACGCGAAGCTTTTCTAAATGGTTCCGTACTATTATTAATTGGTAGCGTGATCATTGGATTTTTGACAGGTACTGATGGTTGGAACAAAGTGCATTTATTTATCGAAAAAGATATATTTTATGGAGCACTAATGTTCTTTCTGCTCGATATGGGCTTGGTTGCTGCTCGACGGATTCAAGATCTGAAAGAAACAGGAATGTTCTTAATTGGCTTCGCGATCTTGATGCCAATTGCTAATGCTGTAATTGGGATTTTATTGGCCAAAGTAATTGGGATGGGACAAGGCGATGCTTTACTATTTTCGGTATTGTGTGCGAGTGCTTCTTATATTGCCGTACCAGCCGCAATGCGAATGACAGTGCCAGAAGCAAATCCCAGCCTGTATGTATCAATGGCTCTAGCAATTACATTTCCATTCAACATCATTATCGGTATTCCAGTTTACTTACAAACTATCAAACTATTGGGTATTTAAAATGTTACAACCGATTAAGAAAATTGAAATTATTGTCAGCTATCTTGAAGTTCCGGCAGTACTAAAGATTCTCAAAAAGAATTTAGTCAAGCGATATACTGTAATCAATAATGTTTCTGGCAGCGGTGAACATGGCTACTCTGGTGATGATTTGATCACCAATAGCTATATTATGATTATCTGTACCGAGCTAGAGTTAGCAGAACAACTATCGATCGCGATGCAGCCACTACTCAAGAAATTAGGTGGCATTTTCATCATCACCGATGGTCAGTGGATCGCACATTAATTAGTGGATTGTGAATAGTGAATAGATAGATCTGTAGGTTGGGTTGAAGAATGTTGGCGGAGCCTCTCCGTTAGGAGACAACCCAACTAACTCACACACCAACACTCTAGAAGTGTTGGGTTATTTCGAGGCTCAACCCAACCTACCCTAAAAGATTTGTCCAGCCATTACATAGTAGGGTGGGCAATGCCCACCAGCTAAGATTTACGAATTTTATCTAACAAATATTTGCGCCCACCCAATTTGCTAGTGGCGCATAATTTCATCATAAACAATGTTAGATCCAGTTTCCAATCAAGTCATCAATAGTACACCAATTTACTACTACACAGGTTATTGTCCCCATAGTGGCGAACTGTTGAAACTACCGCGCACTCATGAATTAGAACAGATCGCCCGCAATTTGATGGTGAAATTGGCGCAGGAAGAACAATATGCGCGGGAAGGGAAGATGTATGGTGTTTTACTAGTTCAGACAAGTACGGGTGAGTATTATTCGATCAAGGCTTTCTCAGGATTATTAAATAGTGAAGCGGTTGTGGCTGGATGGGTGCCCCCAATTCCTGGGCGCGATCGAGTGGCTGCAAACGAAGCCGCTACCCTAGAAGATCTAGCGATGATGAAGCAAGAATTGATTAACTTAGATCGATCGACAGAACGTGAGCAATATCGATCGATCTCAGCAGAATATGTAGACAGAATCAAGCAACTATCGATCGAACATCGTCAGCGCAAAGTATTTCGGCAACAACAGCGCGCACGATTGGAGACTACGCTCAAAGGTGTTGAGCTAACTACAGCTCTCGACGAACTAGTCGCTCAAAGCTGCCAGGATGGACGAGAAAGCGATCGACTCAAGCAAGAGCGTAATGCAATTTTACAGCCGCTCAAGGAGCTGCTAGACCAAAATGCCGATCAAATTCGGGAGTTGAAGCAACGGCGCAAGCTACGATCTCGTCAACTTCAGACGCAGATGCACGATGCTTATCGATTGATGAATTTTTTGGGGACATCTAGCTCCTTGCGCGAATTGATGCCCGCAGGTATTCCCACTGGCACGGGGGATTGCTGTGCGCCGAAGTTGCTGCATTATGCGGCTAGTCAAGGGCTGAAACCAATTGCGATG
>JANNBD010000501.1:0-2611 GCA_031385105.1 Chamaesiphon sp. OTE_78_metabat_374 | reverse complement strand
CAGGCACCTGTGGCGTTAGTGATTTTAACCCTCGATCCATCAGCTCCACCGATTGCTCTGGTTTGCCAGCATAGATCGAACCAGTACTCGATAGATAAAAATAAGCATAGAGGAAACGGGGATCTCGATCGAGCATCGCCTCAAAATATTCCATCGCCGCACCATAACCAGCCTGAGAGCGTAATTCAGTATCCCCGAAGTACTGGATAAAATCGATAAAGTGCCAGTCAGCCACCAGATTATCAAACCCAAACGTCGGCAGTCTTTTGGCGATCTCCAGTTGGATCTTGAGATCCGCTTCTTGTTGTTGGAGATAGGCTTTGTCTACGCTCTTATTCTGCTGCTTGAGTGACACTAGTTGGGGTGTCTGGAGATAAATAATCGCACCGAATGCCCCCAGGATCGAGCCGACTTGTATCAATAGGGCAGGCGACAGAGCTAATTTCGATCTCAACCTGTCCCAAGCCGAAATTTGGATAGATACTGACATAAATTTGCTAACTTTGATTCAAAATGATAGTTAATAGCCGAAAATTGGTAACTTAAAGAAATAGCCCCAGTTAGACTCGATCGCAAGGAGTAGCGTAAATCATGGCAACCAGTAAACTAACAAAAGCCTTTGTACTTGCCTCTGGCATGGCTTTCCTGAGCTCGAGCGTATTAGGAATAGCCGGATTAGTTGGCAGCTCACTCAATCAACCCATTGCTAAAGAAAATCCCGCCCAATCTCAGAGTGCCCAATTTAAAGCCGAAGAGAAAGGTTTCCTCGCAGTTTTAAAACGAGAACCAAATAATCAAACCGCACTACGCGGCTTAGTCGAGATTCGGATGCGGACAGGCGACGCTCCAGGCACCAAAACCGCCCTCGAACAGCTCGTCAAGCTCAACCCCACCAATAAGCAGTACAAAGAATTTCTCATTGCGCTGAATAAACAGCTAACAGATACCAAAAAAGTGGGTACTCTAAAACCAACTGAGCCAAAGCAACCAACTCAATCATCTAAGTAAGTAGTTGCTGGTTAAGGGTTTATTCATTACCCATCAACTGATCTTATGAAAGTCGTTCTGCTCGCAGGTGGTTTAGGTACCAGGCTTACCGAAGAAACTGAAATTCGCCCCAAACCAATGGTCGAAATTGGTGGTCGGCCAATTCTTTGGCATATCATGAAGCATTATGCTCACTATGGTTTCCAAGAGTTTTTAGTGGCATTGGGTTACAAGGGCGAATATATCAAACGCTATTTCATGGATTACTACGCTCTGAACGGGAGTATGACACTAGATTTAGCCACTGGCTCCGTTCAGCCTCAAGTTAAAGAATGTGAAAACTGGAAGATCCACTTGTTGGATACTGGTAGCCAAACCAATACTGGTGGCAGACTTAAACGCCTAGAATCCTATCTCAGTGATGAGACATTTATGATTACCTATGGAGACGGCGTAAGTAACATCGATCTCCAACGACTACTAGAGTTTCACAAATCCAGCGGTAAATTAGTTACCGTCAGTGCTGTACGTCCGCCAGCAAGATTTGGCGGATTGTTATTAGAAGGCGATTTAGTGTCTAATTTCACTGAAAAACCTCAAGCCGGAGAAGGCTGGATCAATGGGGGATTTCTGGTAATGGAACCTCAAGTGTTTAAATATCTCACCAATGACAGTGCGGGGTTAGAAGTTGAATTATTAGAGCGATTAGCAGTAGATGGACAACTAGCCGCATACCGCCACTACGATTTCTGGCAATGTATGGATACTCTTCGCGATAAATATAATTTGGAAAATTATTGGCAAAATGGTAATCCCCCCTGGAAGGTTTGGGCATAATAAGCCTGTGAGTTGATGTTGTATGTGTGGGGATGAGTTGTGAGTCGAAGTAAGAGTTTTTGGGACAATCGCCCGACACTAGTAACTGGAGCAACTGGTTTGCTCGGTGGCTGGTTGGTAAAAAGGTTGTTGAATCTGGGTGCAGATGTTGTCTGTGTGATTCGTGATTCGGTACCTCAGTCGGAATTAGTGCGTTCTGGATCGATCGATCGAGTTAAAGTAGTCCGTGGTGATGTGTGCGATCGAGTCTTCTTAGAACGGGTCTTGGGTGAGTACGAAATTGACACGGTAATGCACCTAGCCGCCCAAACAATCGTCGGTATTGCCAATCGGAACCCAATTTCAACCTTTGAGACAAATATCGCTGGTACGTGGCAAATGCTCGAAGCCTGTCGCCATAGTCCAACAGTCAAGCAAATTGTGATGGCTTCATCGGATAAGGCTTACGGCGACTGTGATACCCTTCCCTATATCGAAACCACTCCGCTCCAAGGTTTGCACCCCTACGATGTCAGCAAATCCTGTGCCGACTTAATTTCCCAAGCTTATGGACATACCTATAAATTGCCTGTCGCCATTACCCGTTGTGGCAACTTCTACGGTGGCGGTGACTTAAATTGGAATCGGATTATTCCAGGTACCATTCGATCGATTCTCAAAGATGAAGCTCCAGTAATTCGTTCTGATGGTAGCTACATCCGTGACTATATCTACTGCGAAGATGGTGCGGCTGCATACACTTTACTCGCCGAACAATTAGCAGGTAATTCAAGCTTGTATGGACAAG
>JANNBD010000421.1:0-5480 GCA_031385105.1 Chamaesiphon sp. OTE_78_metabat_374 | reverse complement strand
CATTTGTTCTCAATCTCAAAAAGTTAATTAGGAATTAGGATAGAACAAAATTATTAATAAAATAAAAGCGATTCTTTTATTCCGTGCTAAAATTCAAAGTAGGGGCAATTCATGAATTGCCCCTACTTTGAATTTTAGCGATAGTTAAAGTCGAATAATTGCAATTATTTAACTGTTAATAATACTTTCATCCCAGCAAGATAATCGCCAGGAACATTACTAAAGAGTAAATATTGACCTGGGGTTAACTTTGTCATCAGTCTATGAGTAGCACCGCTAGCTAGCTCACTACTCTCGATCTCACCAATTTTCTTCCCCGATCTTTTTTCATCGAGGCGATTCCCTTTCATCGGTAATTTGTCAATTGGTTGAGACAGCTTTAGTACCACCATTTCATGGGGAACTTTACCTTGATTAGAGACAATAAATTCCACGGCTCCAGCCGCAACTTCGGTAGAGATCGTCGTCAAAGCTGAATCGGTGGTACTTATTTTTACCTGTGTTATCACTTTAGTTGAAGAAATACTATGATGATTGACACCACCATGATGAGGGTGAGCAATGACATTGCTAGCATAAATTGGAGCTAGAGCAAGGCATAGGGCGATCGAGATGTAGTTGATTTTAGCTGACATTAGTTTTAATTGAAATTATTTAGGATGGAATATAGTTTAGAGCTATCGAGAATCTAATGCAATTATTTTGAGGTAAAATTAGTCAATAGCTGATAGCTAGTAGATTTTTTGAGCCGATTGTCCAGGTACTGAACCTAGAAAGGTTTCAAGTATTCTGAGTGAAGCTTTCCAGGTAGCCGTAGCCACACTACTGGATGCACAACAGTCGGTATTGATAAAAATGGCACAGCAAAATCCAGCTAGATCGAGATCGAGAAAATGAGTTTGCTCAATCGACCATTGAAACTTAACTTTCTGGTCAAATTTATGAGTGTACAGAAACTGTTCAAAATGAAAGAATAGCGAGAAATAGTTAATCGCATCACGGACACACACCTGACAATTCCAAGAAAAATTCAGATAACCCTGATGCCGATAACCACAATTTTCTTGAACTTCGCCACTGAAGCAACCCGTCGTAAAAAATCGGCTAGTTCCAGTATTTAAGATATATACCAATGATTTCATCGATCGATCTATTGCCAGTTCGGGAATTGCGTCAATCAAATCTGGATAAGAAATCAGGTTTTTGAAACCATGATTGATTTGTCCATCTTCACGGGCAATTCCAGTTCCAAGATACGGAACTTCTTTGGCACAAGGACTGAGTGAGAGGATATTAATATACGATTGTTGCATTCAGACAGTCCGTTCGCTAATTAATAATTGATCGGTTGCTTTAGTGGCTAAATCGACTCGTGACTTGCGCCACAATTTGATCGAATGGAATTGCCCCAAACTGGCGACTATCGGTGCTGGCGGTAGTATTATCACCAATCAAAATACAGGTATTGTTTGGCAATACAGCTACAATCCGCTTGACGATCAAATGATTTGATCGATCGGGATGATATGCTACCACCACATCACCTTCAGTTGGAGATCGATCTCCATAAGCATGATGATCGACCAAAACTTCCGCCCCATCTGGCAATAATGGCAACATCGAGCCACCAGCAACCCGCACTCGATGCCGTCGTTGCAGCAGCCACAGGATCAATTCTCGCCAGTCGGCAGGGGGCATTAGCTGGCGCGAACCCAAGCCACTTCGCGATGTTTTGTTGTCCAAAATATGTTGTGAATCTCTTCGATTGCCACCATCAATTCCTCGGCGTGCTGGATACTCACTTCAACTTTACAAGCCGAACATAACTTAGCAGCCTTCCAGAAAGTGTCATGTAAAGTCGGAAACTGCTCTAGATGCTGGGGCTTGAAATAATCCGTCCACAGTAGCAACAGCTCACTCTTGGTAATTTGGGCTTGTTCTTCCTTGATTTGGATATACCGTGAAATTGTATTTTCATAATTTGCCATCGCTTTAACATCTCCCGCTGTAGGTGGATGGAGATCCAAGATTTTCTTAGTCATCGACAGCACCGCTTCAGCGGTGATTCTAGCAGACGCAGGATCGTAAACACCGCAAGGGCCATCACAATGAGCGGACACTGCTGGCTGGGCAGGGAATTTGTCGTGGATAAACTGGGTAATTTTATCGATATTCATAGATGTTATGCCTTAGTCTCCTCTAAATAATTAAGAAAATTTTGGATGTAGGTTTGTGTTTGTGCAAACAACGTCTCTGTCGGTTGCGCTGAAGGAGCATCACGATAAAATGACGACACTTGAATCATCAATTCCCGCAATGCCAGCATTGCTTGCCACCGCCAAGCAACTGGCAATTCAACCATGTTGAGGGTCGAGATGGTGCGTTGATGCCCCTGAAGCAAAATTGCTTCAGCCCGATCCCATCGCTGCCATTGCTGATATAAATTCCCAAGATTGGTACAAGAAATCACATACAAGTGAATCGTCTCCAAGTAGGTGTTATTTGGCTCCTGGTGCGCGGAATTGAGTAACGTCTCAGCTCGTTCGATCGATCTCAAATAGGCTTGTTCCGAGTCTGGCAAATGTCCCTGAGCCATTGCCGCATTACCAATGAGAATGTCTAGATGCCAAGATTGATCGGGTGGAAGGGGCTTGGCTGTAGACGGTAATTGACGAATGGTATCAGAAATATTCATATGGCACCGGACATATATTTAGATTAATGATATATCTTCTCAATAAAATTTACCATAATTCGCGATCGAAGTGTGGAATTTAGCAATCTCAGATCTTGCACCAGTCTAAAAATATTAGTACTAAGCGAAGGTCTGAGGGTACCCTTCATGGGTACCCTCAGATCTTCGCCATAGCACTGGATCGATCCTTCTGTGGAGTTCTTTTAGAACTAAACTAAAGCCAACTGTCGATCTCTATCAACAGTATAAGTACCTAGACTCGCTGCACTATTACAAGCCGCCCGATGCGCGAGGATCTTTTGAGCCGCCGCGACATTTGCACTATCACCGCACCATTTATCCAATGCTGACTGCTGAATCGCACGAGCATAAGAGAACGTCACCGCCCACGGAGCTTGTGGGAACATCACATTCATCGCATTCAGATGGGCTGAAGCTTGCTCATTTGTTTGCCCCCCAGATAAGAAGGCAATTCCCGCTACAGTTGGCGGAACTTCCTGCATGAGCGTATTAATTGTCGCTGTTGCTACCTCATTTACCGGAGTCGGTAAAGCTGCTGACAATCCAGCAATTACCATACTCGGCTTGAGAATCATCTGGTCTAATTCTACGCCCTGAATCGCAAGCTGAATAAACACCTCCTTCAAAGTTGCCGCCGTTACTTCCTGACATCGATCGAGTGTATGATCGCCATCAATCAATACTTCTGGCTCCACAATCGGCACCAGTCCATTCGCCTGACAAATCGCCGCATATCGTGCCAGAGCATTGGCATTTGCCTCGATACAAGCTGCACTCGGAATATCCGCCCCAATCGTAATCACCGCCCGCCACTTAGCAAACCGCGCCCCCAAATTGTAATACTCACTCACGCGGCTGGCTAAACCATCCAAACCCTCAGTGAGAAGTTCGCCAGGATGTCCCTCAAATGGTTTCGCACCACCATCGACTTTAATCCCTGGAATCATCCCCAATCCCTGCATCACACTCACAAATGACTCACCCGAAGAGCTAGATTGTTTGATCGTCTCATCAAACAAAATCGCCCCACTGATAAAGTTGTTGAGATTTGGGGTAGTTAAAATTAGTTCGCGATAAGCCCGACGGTTTTCCTCTGTCGGCGCAATCTCCAACTTTTCAAACCGCTTGTTACAAGTGCCATTACTTTCATCCATCGCCAGGATTCCTTTGCCCTTGGCTACCAGAGCTTTGGCGGTAGTCTGTAATTCTTGGGTATATGTACTCATTTGTATTGACTCCGTAATTTTTGACTTAAAAATATTGTTGCATTATTGCTAATAAATTGCAATAATATTTTCAGCAGATGATTCTAAATAATCATTGCACTCTAGCGATGGGTAGCAAAACTGCTCTATAACCTACTCACGCCAAACTTCAGAGCGAAAAATAGCTCCAGAATTATAGCGACTATCTAAAAAATATCAACAGCTAGTTGAGATTAAAACTCAGTAACTGTCTAGAACAAAGCCCGATCGACATAAGTGTTTTCGCTCTTCATGACAAGCTCAGATCGCTACTATTCACCATCCACCATCCACCATCCACTAATTATGAACGCCTCAGAAAAAGCAATTAGTTTAGGCTTCGTCAGCAAAATTGCCACCGTCGTCAATCTATTTCAATCCAAATTTAGCGGTGCAACAGCAGATCTCACGCCGTGGTTAGACGATCCGATGACTAGAGCCACACTAGATCCTGATTCGATCGATCTGGGCTTCCATTTCCCTCGGCACAATAGCACTAAATCTGACTACACAATGTTGCTCCAGATCCGGTTACAGCCAGATCGAGGCAATAATGATCCGCTGTCAGAAACGCTGCGTGACAGGGTTGTGGGACTAGAAATCAGCAGCCATAGCCTCTGTGGATGTCTGTGGGAATTTTCGACAGTGGGCGATTGGCAGTTTTGCGGCTCAACTGGTTTATCGCCAGAATACCAAGCCCAGATTAAATCATTTTGCCAGGATGTTTTGAGCGTTTTCAATAGTGCTGAATATTCTCATCATCATCGAGAAAGTTAAGCCAATCGATTAATACTCACCCAATTAGATTAATCTTAATGAGCAACAGACAATTAGCGACTTATTCAGCACGGCAGCTAGTCAGGTTTCAGCCAACTCAGCAAGCCATTCAAGGTCTATCTAACACATTAATTTTGACGATCGGATGAGGAGTAGCAGTGCTATTATCAGTGTCGCATATTTATTAATCCTGATTCAGTCAAGTTAACTTAGGTGAAAAACGATCGATCTATTACTTATTCATCACAACGATTAGTTCGCCCTAAACTCAATTACAACCTCGTAATTACATTGGGATTAGGACTAACCTTAATCATTGGAATGTTGTTCTCACTCTGTCAAGGCTCTGTCCCGCTGACTCTAACCGAAGTATGGCAAGCTTTAGGACATCAGGGTTTGGCGCAGAATCAGACGATTATCTGGGATTTGCGACTGCCGCGTATTTTAGCTGCGGTGCTGGTGGGAGCTGCATTGGGAATGTCGGGTGGATTATTACAGGGAATGCTCCGCAATAGTTTGGCGGATCCCTTTGTCTTGGGGATTTCCGCAGGTGCAGGTTTGGTAGCGATCGGCTGTATTACATTCTCGATTTCGTCGGTGTATCTACCTGTGGGCGCGTGGTTGGGGGCGATGGGGACTGCTGCGATCGTGTATATATTGGGCTATCGCGCAGGGACGATTACCGCCGAACGGTTGATACTGGCGGGGATTGCGGTTAGTTCACTATTTGGGGCGATGCAGAC
>JANNBD010000398.1:0-3892 GCA_031385105.1 Chamaesiphon sp. OTE_78_metabat_374 | reverse complement strand
GTCCCTTCTGATGTCCCAGCAGCACCACTGGAATTCCGGCTAACCTACCCACGCCACCGATCAACGCTGGATCATCCTTGCCGCGCCTGTCGCCATGTAGCTCAATCCACTCATCACAAATTGCTTGGATGTAGTCGAGCGTACTCGGGCGGCGAGGATGCCGCGCCAGTTGGAGCTGCTGTGATGGAGTAAGAGTGCTAAAAATTTCGTCGCGCAGTTGCACGTATTTAGTCTCCAGTTGTTGGATCTTACTGGAGACATCGACGCTACTTTCTTCCGCAAGTTCGCGAATTTGATCGATCCGCTGTTGCAATTCTGCCAACGGTTTCTCAAATTCTAGTAGGAATGGTTTCTTTTCTGTGGGCGCAGCCATGAGGAGGAGATGGGGGACTGGGGGACTGGGGGACTGGGGGACTGGGCGGGGGATCTATAAAGGTGAGTGTTTTGTCTCGCTAAACCGTCGGGGAACTAGTAGCAGTAGGGTGGGCATTGCCCACCAGTCACAATCTCTGAATAACCACAAATAACCAAACAATTCTGATAATTACAAATAACTGACGATTACCCGCCAACAAATGATAGTAATGGACGGAAACCGTGCTTGAGGGAGGCTGCGCCGATGCGATCCATGTTTTCGATCGTAATCTGATTGCGGCCCCAGGAGAAATTGGTGTGCAACTTTTCAAACTCTAGCAACATCGCCTCGGCAAAACAGGCAAAAAGCTGACGTGCTGGGGTGTCCATTGCCACTATCCCCATGATCTTCCAGTCAATATCGAGGGAATGTTCGACAATCCCACCATTCATCACATGGACACCTGGAGCCTGAACCTTAGTCCCCAAATTTTTGGGATAGCCGCCATCAATTAGCAAGCAAGGTTGTTTGAGACTAGCTGCATCGATCTCTACACCCTTGGGCATACTTGCCACCCAAACAACGATATCAGCCTGGGGCAAGGCTTCTTCTAAGGTTGCTATTTTCCCGCGCCCTAGCTCAGATTGGAGATTTTGGAGTCGTTCTTGGTTACGAGCTACCAGTAGTAAATCAGGGGTGTCTGTGCGCTTGTCAATCCAGCGGCAAACGGCACTGCCAATATCGCCAGTGGCACCAACAACCGCGATTGTTGCTTTACTGAGATCGATCCCTAACTTGGCGGCACCCTCTTCTACCTGCCGACAGATAATATAGGCAGTATGAGTGTTTCCCGTCGTAAACCGCTCAAAATCTAGTTCGACGTTGCGAACCTGTTTATTTTGCTGGAGATCGAATTCTTCAAAGATAATCGAAGAAAATCCACCTAGCGCGGTAATATTGATGCCCTGCTTTTGAGCATGTGCCATCGCATTGAGAATTTTGCGGATGGCAGCTTTGATCCGTCGGGTTGCCAGCATTTCAGGCAAGAAACAAGACTCAACATAATAACCTTCAATTTGTTGCCCAGTAATACTTGTGACCTTGATGTGGTCTACGATTTGCGGTGGAGCACTGCACCAGAAGTCCAGCCCTTGATCCGCATATTCTGGAAAGCCTAAGTCTTTAGCGACGGCTTGGGCATGTTCTAAGCTGGTAAGATGACCGATAAGACCAAACATGAAGATTCTACTCGTGGTGCCTGTTGAGCAAAGATATGAGGATCGTCAAATGACATCAAGAGTTAGATCGATCCTTTTACACAATAGTACAAAACAGGGACGAGGGATCGCTTGTTGAATGTAAGTTGTTGGTTACTTACTGGAATTTTCGGCTGTTTTTCGGCTGCGCTCATACCCCATCTTCTTCGGCTCTGCTATGATTCGCCTTCGTCAGCTTAACTGGACACCTTATCTATTTCTGGCACCTGCATTACTGTTGCTGGGTTTAACGGTATTTTTGCCCGCATTGCAGGCATTTTATCTGAGCTTTACTAGCTACGATCCGATTGCAGGTACGGCAAATTGGCAGGGCTTGACTAATTTCGATCGATTGTTCAAGGATCGGGTATTCTGGCAGACGATTCGCAATACGGTGGTGTATCTCTGTGGAGTGGTACCGATTTTGGTGTTTGCGCCTCTATTACTGGCGATTTTGGTCAATCAAAAGCTCAAGGGAATGAGCTTCTTTCGGGCGGCTTACTACGTGCCTGTGATTATCTCGATGGTGGTAGCGGGGATTGCTTGGAAGTTTATTTATGCTGAGAATGGATTGCTCAATCAACTGGTAAAAGTGGTGGGGATTCCAGCAATCCCCTGGCTAACTAGTCCTGGATTAGCTTTATTTAGCGTGATGGTAGTCACGATCTGGAAAGGATTGGGTTACTACATGACGATTTATTTGGCGGGATTGCAATCGATTCCGGCGGACTTATATGAAGCGGCGGCGATCGATGGTTCGGATGGTTATACCAAACATTGGGATATTACAATTCCGCTGATGCGTCCCTATATGTTGCTCGTTGCGGTGATTTCGGCGATCGCAGCGACTAAGATCTTTGAAGAAGTCTATGTGATGACTCAAGGTGGCCCCCGCAATAGTTCTAAAACGGTGGTTTATTATCTGTATCAGCAAGGATTTGGATCGAGTAATCCCGATCTCAGCTATGCTTGTACGATCGGTCTAGTCTTGTTTCTGATCGTGTTTACGCTATCGCTGCTAAATCTCAAACTTTCTCAAATCAATGGTAAGTTACCCTGAGAAAACATCTCAAATCAACCGCAAATGTCTATTGCACAACTGCGGTGAAATTGACTATCAATCTGCGTGGATTTGGCAGAAGTCGCTCCAAAAGGAACGGATCAAAGATCCCAAAATAGCTGATGCTCTGGTCATCCTGGAACATCCACCTGTCTATACACTCGGCACTGGCTCTAGTTTAGAGTTTTTAAAATTCGATCACCTAGAGACTGAATATGAACTGTACCGAGTTGAGCGCGGTGGTGAAGTTACCTATCATTGTCCAGGACAGATAGTTGTTTATCCAATTCTCAATTTGCGGTATTACCAACAAGATTTACACTGGTACTTGCGACAGCTAGAAGAAGTTGTGATCCAAGTTTTAGATCTTCATCATCTCACTGGTGAAAGAATTGATGGTTTAACAGG
The DNA here is from genome assembly GCA_031385105.1 of Chamaesiphon sp. OTE_78_metabat_374. GTDB lineage: Bacteria > Cyanobacteriota > Cyanobacteriia > Cyanobacteriales > Chamaesiphonaceae > Chamaesiphon. The sequence goes on along the minus strand of JANNBD010000398.1, from coordinate 813 downwards.
TGTATGGGTAGAAGGTCGTAAGATTGCCGCGATCGGCATTAAAGTTAGTCGCTGGATTACCATGCATGGTTTCGCCTTAAATGTCTGTCCCGATCTGAGCGGATTCGATCAAATTATTCCCTGTGGCATTGCCGATCGATCGGTGGGCAGTATGGCTGAATTTATCTCCGACATTGATCCTGATTTGGTCCGACAGCAGGTTATCCAAGTATTTAGCAAAGTGTTTCAAGTTGAGATATTCGATTCTCAACTCTCACCTGCCATGCCTGATAAACTAATAACTAATCACTGACGATCGATTTTGCAGACAAGATGGGAAACACCTTTGGGCATTTATTTAGAATCACCACCTATGGCGAATCACATGGCGGTGGAGTAGGTGTGATTATCGATGGTTGTCCGCCCCTAATCGAAATTACTGAAGCCGAAATCCAAGTCGAACTCGATCGCCGTCGCCCAGGACAGAGCAAAATTACCACTCCCCGTAAGGAAACCGATACCTGCGAAATCTTATCTGGAGTATTTGAAGGCAAAACAACAGGCACACCGATCAGCATTCTAGTTCGGAATCAGGATGCCAGATCCCAAGACTATAGTGAAATGGTCCAAACCTATCGCCCATCTCATGCTGATGCCACCTACGATGCCAAGTATGGGATTCGCAACTGGCAAGGTGACAGTATTGGGATCGACAGTCGCTTCGATGTCCTGAATTCGTTTCACATAGCCGATTACTTCGACATTGTTAAAAATTTGGAGTACTTTCTTGGCGATTGCGCCAGCAGCTACTCTGCCAATGGTTTCCCGCGCTGA
>JANNBD010000275.1:0-6695 GCA_031385105.1 Chamaesiphon sp. OTE_78_metabat_374 | reverse complement strand
TCTATGAGGATTGCCTGATAGAGCTTGATGTTGCTGGGTAATAAAAACTACCTCAGCAACTTATTTGTATGTGGAGTAACTTATTTGGTCATGGATAGATTCTTATTTAAAATTAGCAGAATATCTAAAAGTTATCTTTAGGTTAATTGTCGTTATTTTATTTGTGCCAACCAATTCAAAAAAATGCCTGTAACATGTTACAGGCATTTCACTATTCGCTAACTCAAGTATCTATTCGGTAGTACTCCTTTGCCGCCTCCGCATAGCCCCAAGCTAAACCTTCGGGGTCTCGATTGCGAGTCCAATCGGTAAAGTCTGGCTCACTGCGTCGCTTATAGATCGTACTAGAGTGAACGTCCAACCGTTTTGCTAATTCGGACTGGATAATCGTCACTACCGGAGTATCAGGTGCCGATGCGATCGGACTTTCAACAACAGGTTTAGCTGTGGGTTCAGACTCAGGAGCAGGCTCTGGCTCTAGTTCTACAGATCTCACCGTTGGCGCAACTTCTTCATCAAATAGCCGACTGAGATTGCTCAATCCTGAACTAGGCTCCGGTGGAGGAGGAGTTGCTAAGGGGGCGAGTGGCTCGACTATCGCCGTCACAATCGGAACAACTGCGGGGGTGAGTGGAATGGTTTCTGTGGGAACAAGTTCTCTAGCAATACTAGCCAGGGGAGTAGCAACTGGTGGTTGAAATACTGCAACAGGGGTTGTCGCTGGAGCGATCGCAGGTAGTTCTAATTCCTGCTCACTGTCGTCAAAAATGCTGCCGAGGGTGCCAATTGAAATGAAATAATAAATTTGTCCTCGATCGGGATGTTGGCGGCTACCCGTGCCAAATTCATCAGCTCTGATGGCTAAATATCGTTTGGACACTTTGCCAGAAACATTCGCTTTGAGAGAGAGATCGAGCGGGCTAATTTCACCGCGATTTTGAACGATCAGTTGTTGAAAAATTGGGTCGATCGATTGAGCCGTTTTCGACCATTCATAGCTTTGCCAGACATTGCCGCCAGCAACGAGCAAAGTCACACCCAAAATTACTGGCCACGCTACAAATAGCGCGGAAATTGTCAATGCGGCTGGGATGAGTACCAGCAGGAAACCTGTAGCACTTTTCGGATTTATCGCTCTTTCAGGCATTTGCCCTATGGTTTTTTAACTTAACGCTATGCTATTTTAGTCGATCTCACCACTATTTTTTGATTCTGGCAACTTTTTATACTTACTTAACCCAAGTTGCTACCTGTAGAAATGCCTACGATTAAAACCGCTGGAGTTGTCGGTATCAAATTGGGTTGCTTACCAAAATCTCTCCCGTTTGCAAATTTGGAACGGGAAGGAGATTTAGAGATAGGTTGGGGCAATGTAAATCTAAAATTACTAATAATTAACAATTCCAGCAAAATCAGCAGCAGCCAGACTAGCACCGCCAACTAAGACTCCATCAATTTGTGGTTGAGCCATGATTTCACTGATATTGCTGGGCTTGACGGAACCACCATACTGAATTGTGACATTGGGGTTTGTCAATTGGTCGCGAATTATGCCAACCACGCGATTAGCTTCTGCTGACTCACAGGTTTCGCCAGTACCAATCGCCCAAATTGGTTCGTAGGCAATTACCAACTTATTCTGATCGATGCCAATTAAACCGTTATTGATTTGATTGATAATAACTTGTTCAGTTTTTCCGGCATCCCGCTGTTGCTTTGTTTCCCCCACGCACAGAATCGGAATCAACCCGCTAGCCTGAGCAGCCTTGAGCCGTAAATTCACTGTTTCATCAGTTTCCCCAAAATACTGCCGACGTTCGCTATGTCCGACGATCGCATATCTAACGCCCACTTCCGTCAACATGCTAGCGGAAATCTCACCCGTGAACGCGCCACTTTCCTCCCAGTGAACATTTTGAGCACCCAACCGAATCCGATTGCCATGTAGACTTTTGCTCACAATTGCCAAATCGGTAAATGGCACGCACAAAACCACCTCGCGATCCTCAGGCGCATCGTCGATTTGAGCGATAAATTCCATCAAGAACTCTGAGGCTTCGCTCTGAGTTTTGTACATCTTCCAATTACCAGCAATAACAATTTTACGCATCTTCTCAAATTAGGCGACCAAGTTCAGTTTCTATGTTCCCATGAATTGGGACGGGGAGTGTGGAGACTGGGGGACTGGGGGACTGGGGGATTGGGAGACTGGGAGTATCTTAATTCTTGCCCCCATGCCTTACCCCCTCTTTCACCGAACACTCTGCCACCACAAAAACACTGCGATCGCACTGGAAGGCAAAAACACTGCCGTCAAGACGATCCCAGTGGTTGGCACTGGAGTTAGACTGGTGCCAAAGTAGTTGATCGCGATCGAAATGGCGACCGATGGTAATAACATTTTGAGTAATAGTTTGATTTCTGCTGACACTAATTAATCTTTATCTCCAAATTTTATGATGCAATTTAGCGAACTGATAACTAAGCTAGGATCTGCGGTTGCCGCTGGTAGTTTAGCGACAGATAGCCAGCTCGATCCAATTTTAACTGGCTTGGCACCGATCGAGTCTGCTGGAGCTGGGACGATTAGCTATATCGAGGGCGATAAGTTTGCCAAGTTCGTCAGTAGTACGGCTGCGAGTGCTTTAATTCTACCCATGAATGAAGTGATCCAAGCGGCGGCGACCGCGCGGGGCATCCCCTGGATTGCTGCCCGTGAGCCGAGATTATTGTTTGCCCAAGTGATCAAGGCATTTTATCAACCCTTCCAACTGCCGACGGGAATCCATCCCAGTGCTGTTGTCGAAGCAGGTGTCGAACTGGGCGCGGACGTGTCCATCGGTGCCCACGCAGTGATTCAACCTGGAGTAAAAATCGGCAATGGGGTCATAATTCATCCCAATGTGGTGATTTATCCTGATGTGGAGATTGGAGATCGATCGATCCTCCACGCCAACTGCACAATTCATGAGCGGGTGAGGATCGGGGCAGATTGCGTTATCCACAGTGGGGCAGCGATCGGCTCAGAGGGATTTGGATTTGTGCCGACGGCTTCGGGCTGGTTCAAGATGGAGCAGGCAGGTTATACGGTCTTAGAGGATGGTGTCGAGATTGGTTGCAATAGCAGTGTCGATCGACCAGCGGTTGGTGAAACCCGGATTGGGCGAGACACGAAGCTGGACAATCTAGTTCATATTGGACATGGCTGCTCGATCGGTTCTAATTGCGCTTTGGCTGCCCAAGTGGGCTTGGCTGGAGGTGTAAAAGTCGGGAATGGTGTGCTGCTGGCAGGACAAGTTGGTGTAGCCAATCAAGTAACGATTGGCGACAGGGCTATTGCCTCGTCCAAAACAGGGATTCACCGCAATGTTGAGCCAGGGGAAGTAGTTTCTGGTTATCCTGCCGTTTCGCACAAACTATGGCTAAAAACTGCGGCGATCGTCAATCGACTACCAGAAATGTATCAGTTCTTTAAACGCAACCAAAATAGTTAGCCCAATCGTGAGCATCATTAGGTATTTGTTTATACTATCTAGCTACCAATTCAACTAGCTTTGTCGCCTGAAATATTGACTATCAGGCACTTGTAAGAATCTCTCTCGCAACTTTGACAAGTTCGGGATCTACGAAGGTTATATTTATGAATATAGTTATTTTATCGATGCCATTATTGAGAATGCATGGTAAGCTACGTCTGTATTGCAATCTGTGAATTCGGTCAACTTAGAAAACATCTATTTTTACCGTAGCAGTGGCTTTTTTATAGAGTTATCGGTTCGATCGTAGCTACCAATATGTAACAAAAATACATATAAATATTGACTAATCCAGTTGTTTGAAGTATCAAGAACGATAACATCAAGGAATTTCAAAGTTTATTGTTAGGCTTCTCACACGGTATATTTTGGCATTGACAAATCTAGATTAGAAAATATGAACCAAACTTGGCAACTTATTCATGCAGCAGTTAGCACCAGCCAACTTGCCCAGATAGCAGTACCCGCAGTACCATCCTCAGTGACTGCCGCAACAGCAGCCGTTACCACTCCGGTTGAAAAGCTAATCACCCAGACTAGCAGCACTGTTGGGGCTTTTTTACCCAGCTTGCTTGGCGCGATCGGGATCTTATTCATCGGCTGGATTATTGCCTTTGTACTATCAACAGTCGCTAGAAACCTGCTCAAACGCACCGATCTAGACAACCGCCTGGGGAATATGGCGACTGGTAGTTCTTCTAGATCAAATCTCAGTACTGAAAAACTAGGCGGGGACATCGTGTTCTGGCTAGTTTTTCTATATGCCCTTTCTGCTGCTCTCAGTGCAATCCGCTTGGACGGAGCTGCGGCACCGCTGACAAATGTGCTGACCCAAGTTACGGCATTTGTGCCTAAATTGATTTCAGCCGCAGTATTGGGCGCAATCGCTTGGTTGGTAGCCACTGCCGTTAAAACGATCGTCACTCGCACCGCCGGAACTGTGATGCCAGCGATGTCTCGGAGAATGGCCGTAGGGGAAAATCAAGTGCTGCCCAGCGAAACGCTAGGCAACGCCCTGTACTGGTTTGTCTTCTTGTTTTTCTTACCCACAATCCTCGGCGTACTCGATCTGCAAGGGCCATTGGCACCAGTTCAAAATCTCCTAAACGAGATTCTCAGCGCACTGCCAAATATCTTTAAAGCAGGAATGATCGGCGTTGTCGGTTGGTTTGTCGCTAAAATCGTCAGAGAATTGGCAACTAACTTACTTGCGGCGGCTGGAACCGAGAAACTAGCGAGTAAAATTGGTTTAAATAGAGCAGCTCCAGGTCAATCCCTATCAGGATTATTGGGCACTATTGTCTACTTGATGATCTTGATTCCTACTGCTGTCGCAGCACTGGACGCGCTCCAAATTCCAGCGATTTCTGGCCCAGCAACGGCGATGTTGCAGCAGGTACTGAGTGCGATTCCTCAAATCCTCACTGCGGTAGGTATCTTAGCTGTTGCTTATGTCGTCAGTCAGTTCATTGGTGAGTTAGTAACTAATTTACTAAATGGCTTGGGCTTCAACAACATCTTCAGAATGTTGGGACTCAATACTCTACATGAGTCTACGACTGCTGCTCCAACTAATCCGGTCGCTCCGACGACAACTGCTCCTCGCACTGCGATTACACCTGTAATTAAAAAACAGACTCCATCTGAAGTCGCTGGATTTGTAGCTCAAATTGGGGTGATGCTCGTTGCCGCAGTCGCCGCAACTGGTGTTTTGGGCATCCCTGCCCTGACCAAATTAGTTGATGGATTACTGATTATCTCTGGTCAAGTACTGTCTGGGGTGGTAGTGTTTGCGATCGGTCTATATCTGGCAAATCTCGCGCAGAAAGTAGTTGCTAGCTCCGGTACCCACCAAGCTACGATCCTGGGACAAATTGCGCGGTTGGCGATCATTACCTTTGTCGGCGCGATGGCACTGCAACAGATGGGAATTGCCGCTAGTATCGTTAACCTAGCTTTTGGTCTATTGCTGGGCGCAATTGCCGTAGCAATGGCGATCTCCTTTGGTTTGGGCGGTCGCGATGTCGCTTCCGAACAGCTCCGCGATTGGATGAGCGGTTTCCGTGACAAGCGGTAGGCTTAATTAAGTCTTTATATTTTGTTTGAAAGTCAGGAGCTAGCAATCGAAGCTAGCTCCTGACTTTTGTTTTAACCAATATTCGAGTAACTTTCTCTAGCTTCGCCCCCAAAGCCCAAAGCCTAAAGCCTAGAGCCTAAGCAACGGTAGTTGAGCTAAAATAAGCGTAAGTTTTAAATTTTTGAAAGACAGTGGAAACTAGCACGATTAACTGTAGTGAAGTTTGTGTTGATAGTTGTATTCAGCCCGATCGATGTGCAGGTCAACCCCATATTGAGTCAGCATCCAAATTTATCAATGATACGCCCTTAGACAAGATGCATGAGATCGCTGAAGAAGCACGACGTAAAAAAATGTCCGCGCCACCTGTCTGGGTAATTCCTGAGTGGAATGATTAATTAATACCGACCAGGATTTATAGGATTTACAGGATTAGGCTGCTAGTACTAGCCTATCCACCATTCACCATCCACCATTCACTACTCCCAATGAATTTAGTCTCACTACAGAATCAACTAGACAATCTTTCCTTTGGCATCTTGTTCCTAACGATGCTAGTTTACTGGGTTGGAGCAGCTTTTCCGACAGTCCCATTTTTACAAAACTTGGGCACAACGGGGATGGCGATCGCTAATCTTTGTATGGCAACTTTATTGGGTGCGCGCTGGATTGAAGCCGGATATTTTCCACTCAGCAATTTGTATGAGTCGCTGTTTTTTCTGACATGGGGCATTACCGCCATGCATCTGTTTGCCGAATCGATTAGTCGCAGTGCCCTAGTCGGTGTGGTAACGGCTCCTGTGGCGATGTTGATTACAGCATTTGCCGCACTGAGACTTCCTGACGACATGCAGGCATCTGCACCGCTTGTGCCTGCGCTCAAATCTAACTGGTTAATGATGCACGTTAGCGTGATGATGCTATCTTATGCGACTTTGTTGGTCGGATCGGTACTAGCGATCGCTTTCTTATTTGTGACACGGGGACAAGAGATCGAGCTACGTGGCAGCTCCTTTGGCGGCAAAGGCTGTCGCTTGACTAGCAGTTTGGCAACTCAAACCAATGTTGCAGCGATGATCTCG
>JANNBD010000340.1:0-4369 GCA_031385105.1 Chamaesiphon sp. OTE_78_metabat_374 | reverse complement strand
AATCCGGCGATGGTAATATCGATCGTTTTCAGCTCAAACCAACGTGGCTCCACGCCGCGCCCATAGACGCTAGTAGCGAACAAAATTGCGATCGCAACTAGCAAAAATTTACTCGATCTGTGTAATAGTTTCTGCCAGCGGGTCATCATGCTTGTTCATAATTGATACCCTTAGTATTCCCAGCGATTGAAATTAATAACCATCTGTTAGTCGATTTAGATTATTTTTTTTAAATCCTTTAGTAACAGAAATAAAGATAGTGGATCGATCTCACTTGGCTCAAAATTAAAGCGTTCGTACCAGCGTCGAACTTCTGCATCTTTAGCATGAACTAATAAAGCGCGAATACCTGCAAGATCGGCAGCTTGAGCGGTTCGTTTCAGCGCGTCTTTCAGTAAACCTTTGCCCACACCACGATTTTGCCATCTGAGATCTACAGCTAGACGTGCCAAAATCATCACTGGAATTGGGTGTTTTGGTTGTCCTTTCGTAACTCGATCTGGAGCCTGGGCATGAATAACAGAACCCACTGTCAAACTATAGTAGCCAATAACCTCCTGATCAAAAATACCTAAGTAAGTTTGGCTACTATTAGCTTGTTGATTTTGATATGCGTATCGTTGGATAAATCTATTTAGCTCTATTTGCCCACAGTCAAAATTACTGACTGCATGGGCTGCTGTTAATTTTTCAATCGATGACGGAGAACTGGAATCGGTTATCAATCAAAAAAACCTCGTTCGGTGAGCAGTTGTTTTAACTGAGGTTTTTCTTGAACAGGACGATCTAGTTCAGTTTGAAATGCCTGCCAAAGCTCATCATCTAGGATGAACAAACGTCTGTCTGCCAGGGTTGCTTTTGCTGCTTCTAGCCCGTTTTCTAGCAAAAATTCACTCACACTCTTATGGGAAGTAGCAGCCGCCTGTTGTAACAGTTGCTTCGCCGCAGCAGTGGTTCTTACATCAATTCTTTCTGTTTTAGCGATCTTGCCACTCATTAGTTTTGTGTGTCTTTACCCAAAATTATACACACAATGTCAGGACATTAGTGAAGATCTTCCCTGTATTAATATTTTTAGTGGGGTGTTTACTCTAAAAACATCAAAAGTTCTACAACAGTAGATCGATCGAATTCAATCAAGCCTGGTGCAGCACAATCACAGATATTTCTGGACGACAGTTGAATCTGACTTTGGGCGGCCCAGTTGTACCGACACCTGGACTGACATATAACTGCATTTCGCCGATCTGATAAAGCCCCTGAATATATTTCTTAGCCCAAGTAACTGTGACTCTGGGTACAAATGGAATCACTACTTGTCCACCGTGAGAATGTCCTGAAAGTTGTAGTCCAAATTTAGCTGTCTCGGCGGCTATATCTCCGAAATCTGGTTCGTGTGCCAGCAGGATGTTTGTGCCACTTGGCGGTAATTGAGCGATCGTTTTTGGGAGATCCGCTCGTTTAACCCACACATCATCAACTCCGGCAATATTTAACTTTTGACCACGCCTATCGATCGAATAAACTGCATTATTTAGCAGCATGACTTTACCCTTTAATAACGCCCGTTCGAGCGGCAGACTATCACCGCCACGATCGTGATTGCCCATGATTGCGACTACGCCGTCCGTTGCCTTGAGTTGCCCAAAAGCGTTGGTCAGCATCTCTTCTGCCCGATCAGCATCCTTGGTAATATAGTCACCTGTGAGAGCGATCAGATCTGGTTGCTGTTGATTGGCAAGGCTAGCAACTCGCTCTAATTGTTGACGATCCATGAATGCAGATCGAGCATGAAGATCGGTTAGTTGAACGATTTTATATCCTTCAAAAATTGGGTTCAATCCAGCAATTTTGACATCGATTGTTTTAATCTTGAACCAGCGGGGTTCAACACCTTGAGCATAAACGCTAGTTGCGAATAAGATGGCGATGGCAACCAGCATAAATTTAATCGATCTGTGTACTATTTTTCGCCAACGGATCATTTTGAATTGTCCCTATTCGATCGATTATGCCAGTTACCAAATTAGCTACCATTAGCGGCAGCGTAATTCCTGAAATTTGCTCAAAAATAGTCAAAGGAGGGCGAATTTATTAATTCGCCCTCCTTACTAATCCGCTAACGTATCTAAATATTTCAGTTAAAAAGGAATGTTGTCGATGTCGTCACCATCAAAGGTTGGAGGTGGTGGCTCATTGCGTGGGGCACTGGCAGCCTTGGGTGTACTAGCGACTGCTGCTGGTGGTGCGCTGGGAGTAGCCGTGCTCATTGGTGCGGTGGCAGGTGCTGTGGCATCGGTAGCCATGACGTGATAGAGACGGCTGGCAACTAGTCGGGCACGTTTTTCTTTGTAGCCATCGCGTTCGATCGTATTCATTTCTAGCCGACCTTCGATCGCGATTTTATCGCCTTGTTTATAATTTTCCTTCATTTCGGTCGCCAGATTGCCCCAGCCGACAACTTCGATGGTGGGGTGTCTGTCATCGGGACGATTGCCCAGGGGTGGTGCAAATTGAACAAACATATCCGCTACCGCCATCTGATTATCAGGGGTGTAGCGTAATTCGGGATTTTTGATAATCTCCGCCATTAAAATGCAACTATTCATTAGGTTAGGTATGGATGTGGTTGAAAATCTAAAATCTTGCACCAAGCAAGATTCAGAAGGCATCTTTACATTTTAGTATACAAATACTGTTTTGTAACTAAGTCGGGTGACGGTTCAAGCAGTTGATTCTCGGTAGTTTCTAGTCCTTTTGGCTGAAAGATATTTGAACTACTAGGCAGAATATTTACACGACTAATAAAATCGGTGACAAAAGGATTGGCTGGCTGGTCATAAATTGTGGCAGGAGAGCCAATTTGTTCGATTCGTCCTGCGTTCATGACTACGATTGTATCGGCGACTTGCATCGCTTCTGCTTGATCGTGAGTAACGAAAATCGTGGTAACTTGAGATCGATCGTGGAGCCGCCGCAACCAGGCGCGTAAGTCCTTGCGGACTCGAACATCTACCGCTCCAAATGGTTCGTCGAGGAGGAGTACTTTTGGTTCGATGGCTAAGGCTCTGGCGAGGGCTACTCGTTGCCGTTGCCCGCCGGAAAGTTGAGCCGGATATCGATCGCCAAAATCATTTAATTGGATGAGATCTAGCAGTTCTTCTACTTTAGCTTGAACCTTAGCAATTGGTGTCGATCGAATCTCCAATCCAAAGCCAATATTTTGGCGAATTGTGAGATGTTTAAACAGGGCATCATCCTGAAATACAAAACCAATATTTCGCGCCTGAACACTTTGGCTACTAGCATCTACTCCGGCTAGCCAAATTCGACCCCGATCGATCTTTTCTAGTCCAGAAATTAGTCTGAGCAACGTCGATTTACCAGAGCCAGATGGCCCTAATAAAGCAACTAGTGAACCAGCACGAATTTCCAGACTGACTCGATCGACAGCCTGGAAACCCTTGAAATATTTGGATACATTTTCTAGTGCGATACCCACGGGGTTAAGGGGGGAGGGGAGTGTGGGGAAAGGAATAGTTTATCAACTATCAATTCTCAATTCTCAATTCTCAATTCTCAATTCTCAACTAATTCCAGTCCTGCGCCTGCGGGGGCATCGAGTAACCACAATAGCTCACCTTGTGGCTTGACTCCGCGTGATGGATACGCTGACACATCACCCGTGGGTGCGAATACGGCGGCTAGAGCGGTCTGTTTGCTGGCACCTGATACGAGGAAGATCGTACTTCGAGCGTGGTTGATCAGTGGGAAAGTAAAAGTCAAACGGGGTTGTCCATCCTTATCACCGACTGTTACCAGTCGATCGACTACCGATAATGCGGCTGTATGCGGGAATAAAGAGGCTGTATGCCCATCATCACCCATACCCAGGAGTACGACATCAAAAACTGGAATTGACCCAGATTCTAGCCCAAAATGAGCAGTGATTTGGCGATCGTATTCATCTGCGGCTAGTTGCGGTTGGGCTAAATCTGTGGGAATTGGATGCACATTTGCGGCGGGAATTGGCACTAAATCGAGCCAGACTCGTCTAGTCATCCCGTAATTGCTATCTGGATGACTAGCTGAAACATACCTTTCATCACCCCAGAAAATGTGGATTCGATCCCACGGCAGATCGGCAAGTGCAAGAGCGGCGTACAATGGTTGCGGAGTCGAACCACCAGAAAGAGCGATCGAGCACGATTGACGCTCGGCTAGTGCCGTTTGGACGCGCTCTAAGATCAGCGTATAAGCAGTATCTACCAACGTCTGTCGATCTGGACAAATGCGAACTTCTGGTGTCATAAAATCCTCATAACAGCTAAACTGAGCGATCAGATTTTACCAAACATCGTGGCTCTAA
>JANNBD010000325.1:0-10652 GCA_031385105.1 Chamaesiphon sp. OTE_78_metabat_374 | reverse complement strand
CGTGGCTAATGTTGCGAAGTCCGCCTACGCGGACTAATAAACTAGTCCGCGAAGCGAAAAGTGCGGTCTTGGGGTTTCCCCAAGTAGAGCACCTTTTCAAGACAGGCGGACTTTGCATTACGAGCAGCGGCGTTTTTATTCTCCTGGGGGAGCAGGCTTCCGCCAACGGGGGTTCCCCCCGAATAAAAAAACGACAAGACAGCGGTTTCTAACCGCTGAGGCTATGAGCAGCAACTCACGTTACTATAGCTCGATCGCAGTTGTTTAAGGCGATAGTAGATTTGCAACAATCTCCGCTACTTTATCTGCTGCTCCGGCTTCGCCACGAACTTCGCGTAATTCTGCCTTCATTTTAGTCAATTTCTCAGGATGATCGAGATAATCGATCGTAAAGTCTGCGACGGTTTTAGCATCTAAAAAACCGATTAATTCAGGGACAATTTCACGTTGATTTGCCCAGATATTTGGCCATGCTAGTTTGCGATTATTGAGCGTGCGAAGAGCGATCGTGTTAACTATTTTAGCGATCGGTGAACCAATTAGCGGTAAATTAACTAACACGCCCAACCCGCCATCCCAAGCACGCATTGCATCTAGCTGTTGCATCGGCAGAATCACGATCATTGGCACCCCTAACGCACCTAGTTCGGCAGTATTCGCACCCACAGTCGTCAAGCAGAGCGTACATTCAGTTAGCAAATCGTAAGCTGGAAATTCCGTATGCACTTCAACTTTCAAACCGCTAAGTGTTTGAAGATAACAGCCTGATTCATCCTCAATTAAAACTGAGGTGGCACCATTTACCATCGCAATTGCTGGATTATTAGCTGGATCGCCATACTTAGCAATGGTGGCGAGATCGATCGTTGGTGCCAACGGAATTACAAACTCTACCTGTGGATATGCTGCTTGAATGTATTCTGCGATCGCCAGCATCAACGGCAATCCCATTCCTAATTTTGCTACCTTAGAACCAACAAGTAAACCAATTTTTAGCTTATTATTTTCAGTTTTGATTACGCTAGAATTGAGGCTACTTTGACTCTCCACCATTAGATCGCCAACCACCGTAAATTTATCCAAATATTGCGGTTTAGCTGTTTCAGTTACTTTGGCATTCATCACCGCAAACCGATCGATCGATCCCTGCCATCGCGCCGCCCATTCAGCATAAACAACAGTTTGATAACCTAACCTTTTACCAATTACCACAGGGGGAAATTGATCGCCCCCCAAAAAGATCACAACTCCCCGCTCTCGCCAGTCCCAACTTTCAGCAGTTTTACCCCATACTAAAAACCTGGTAAAATGTTCCGCGCCCTGCACTCGATCGATCTCAGGATAAGCAGTTAACATTTGCACTTCTCGACCACTGGCATTCGGACATGGTGACATAATTACCGAGATCCGAATCATCGATCGATCTTCGCCTAATTTAGCTCTCAATGCTCTCACCACCGGACGCACCCACGTAGTTACTTCTCCAGGTGCATTTGAGAGAATCAGAATATCGATTGGCTTGGTACTCATGATGTTCAGTCTAGGCGAAAGAGGTGTCTTTTTGATGATGATACCGATCCATTTTAGATTCGATCGCAAACATCATCGTGGATTTCAAGGTAAAATTAGGTCAGGAGCAAGATCGAATAGTACTCTAGGCATTTTATGCCTTTATGAGATATCTGCTAAATCGATGAACAAAATAAAGATATGACACTAAAAGAATTAGAGGCTCAAATTCTAGGTTTAAATTTGACCGAAAAAGCTGAAGCATTGCAACTTTTGACTCAAGGATGGAATAATGGTTCCCGTCGAATCGTCAAAACACCGGATGTGATGGGAGGCGATGCTTGTATTGCCAATACTCGCCTGCCTGTTTGGTTGTTTGTCAGTCTGCGTAATCAAGGATCTACTGATGCTGAATTATTCAATGATTATCCACAGTTAACTGCTGCCGATTTAGTCAATGTTTGGGCTTATGCAGAGGCTTATCCTGCGGAGATCGAAGCTGCACTTACAGAGCAAGAAAGTGCAATTTAACTAAAGATATAATTATGGCGAAATTGTACGCAGACGAGCAATTTCCGCGACCAGTGGTAAGGTTGCTACGGGAACTAGAACATGAGGTGCTGACAGTTCAAGAATCAGGAAATGCTGGATTTACCGATCCACGAGTTTTAGAATTTGCAACTGCAAACAATCTGATTGTTTTAACTCAAAATCGGCGAGACTTTAAATTACTGCATCAAATCAACTCAAATCATCAATGAATTATTCTCTGTACCGAAGATCGCAATGCATTAGCACTAACAACTCGGATTCATGCAGCAATTTTAGCTGAGGAAGTTTTATCGGGTAAAATGATTAGTATCGTTCGTCCTGCTAAATAATAATCTTCGATCGCACCTCAATCATAGGTGTTTTTCGCGATCGTTGAGCGATCGTATTGCGGGATACTTGAAAATACTTTGACGCACTACCCATATCAAAAGATAATAAGCTAGCATCACCTCGATCGAGTATTTTCTTCGGTTTTGATGGTTTGATTCCCTGTGCTTTCAACAGTTGACTAGCTAATGCTCGCGCCAACAGTGGCGGCACACTATTTCCAATCTGACGACAACCATGCCACTTAGTTGCATGAAGGCGAAACCAATCTGGATAAGAGTGCAGCCTAGCCGCCTCTCTGACCGTAATTACCCGTGAAAACAGCGGATGAATCGGACGGGGTGACGTATGTGCTCCCCTCGCGCTGTCAGTGCCTGCTCTGAGCGTATTGCAAAGCCCAGTCAGTTCGAGTCGGCGAAATCTACTAATCGGGTCAGTTTTGCCCTGTGGAGTCGCGGCAAATCGAGCTTGCGAAGATGTTGTGTGCTGGGTTCTGATGCTGCATGTCAGCAGATTTGGGTCAAAGTTTCGAGGGTAACTGTAGTCATGAGGATCTCGATCGAATCCTCTCAATTTTCGCCCATAATTACTCATTGTTTCCCATTCTACAGGTACAACATCACTAAGATTAAGTTCATCAAAACTATCGGCATTGGGCAAATCACCGATCGCATCAGCAACACTAATTCTATAATCACTTGGTGCTGGATAATCGGGCGATCGTAAACCCTTGCGGGTACCGACTAAAAACAACCGTCGGCGATCTTGCGGTACGCCATAATCAGCGGCATTTAATACTTGATATGGTGTCAACACGTCATATCCAGCCAAGTCCAAAGCCACAATTAATTCCTCTAAAAATTGAGCATGTTTACCAAGCGTCAAGCCGCGAACATTCTCAAATACGCAGTACTTGGGATTTAACTCCTGAACGATTCGCACATAGTGAAATACTAATTGATTCCGTGGATCTTCAAAAGCCCGTTTGCCCATCAACGAAAAACCTTGGCACGGCGCACCACCCACCACCACATCAATATCCTTGGTGCCTAACTTTGCACGGCGACGAATCTCTGCTCCAGTCAGATCGATTACACTCGCACAGATTGTCGTAGTATCAGGAAAATTATACTCGTGCGTCGCGCAATGAATCGGATCGATTTCCACCGCTGCAACAATATCAAACCCAGCCTGCTCAAACCCCAGAGACATCCCCCCAGCCCCAGCAAAAAGGTCAATTCCGATCGGTCTACTCATTAATGATGGGGCAAGTACTGGATCTAACTATTTTACCAGTAGTTAGGATGTTCTGATTTGAAGACTTTTGAATTTGGTATAATAGCAGACTCTAGAAAAAAGAAAAATGACCATCGAAGCCGCAACACCCCAAGAACGGATGGGGATTATTCAGGGTGATATTACTAAATTAGCAGTAGATGCGATCGTCAACGCTGCCAAAAGTTCACTCCTCGGTGGTGGCGGTGTTGATGGTGCAATTCATCAAGCCGCAGGTGAAGATCTATTATTTGAGTGTCAACAGCTCAATGGCTGCCCCACAGGTGAAGCCAGAATTACCGATGGCTATCTCCTCCCAGCTAAATATATCATCCACGCCGTTGGTCCAACTTGGCGCGGTGGCAAAACTGGTGAACCCGAACTACTAGCTAGTTGCTATCGCGAAAGCCTTGCCCTCGCCAAAATGTATGGGATTGAGACAATTGCCTTCCCTGCGATCAGTTGTGGCTCCTATGGCTATCCGATCGAACTAGCTGCTAAAGTTGCCCTAGAGACGGTGGTATCTGTACTAGAGCACGAACCATCAATCCTCGGAGTCAGCTTTATTTGCTTTGACGACGATGATTATGATGTGTATGTCGAAGCATTTGGAATGCTGTAAATTGCTGTCTGAACTATGATTTAGGATGATTAATAGATGACTATGATTAATACTAATAAAATCAGATATCGCGTAGGGTGGGCACTGCCCACCAGCTAAGTTTCACGCACAATCTATTTCACAAATAATTGCACCTACTGAGTCAGAGAACAAGTATGATTTAGTGAATTATTGTGACTTACTCTTAATTCAATCAAAGTCCATCATTTAATCATTCTAATCACAGTTCAGACAACTACACCTTGCCACCAACTTTAACTTTGGATGCAATAAAATAATCGCCCTTCTCATCAACTCCAATCTGCCCCAAAGATTCATCCCCCGTAATCAACCGCGCACCGCGCTTGCGAGTAAAGTAACTCCAAGTCCACTGAATAAACACCACCAATTTATTATCAAATTCAATCAGATAATAAATGTGGACAAATACCCAAATCAACCAAGCAAAGAAGCCCGACATCTTGATTTTACCGAAATCAGCCACCGCTGAATGTCGGCCAATTACAGATAAACTGCCCGCATCATTATATTCAAACGCTGGCAAAGTTTTACCCTCAAGCCGCTTGAGAATCAAATCCGCAACATACTTACCTTCCTGAGTCGCTACAGGTGCCACACCAGCCAGTGGCTTGCCATCTGGCTTGGTAAAGTTGGCTAGATCTCCCAGTACAAAAATCTGCGGATAGCCCTTGATACTCAAATCCTGCTCAACCATTACTCGCCCAACTCGATCGAGTTCTGCACCCGTATGTTCTGCTAAAATGCCACCCATTGCCGAAGCTTTAACACCCGCAGCCCACAGCACTGTTCGCGCCTCGACTACCATCGTCTCGTCGCCTTGGCGAATCGTCACTAATTTATCGGCGATATTCGTCACCAGTGCCTTTGTCCGCACTTCTACACCCAAATTCACCAAAGATTCTTCCGCTTTCGCTGACAGATCGGGTGAGTAAGGCGGCAAGACTCGATCCATCCCTTCTACCAGGATAATTTTTGCTTCAGCAGTATCGATATTGCGGAAGTCTTTCTTGAGCGTACTGTAAGCCAACTCGGAGATTGCTCCAGCCAATTCTACCCCAGTCGGTCCACCACCAACAATTACGAACGTCAACCAAGCCCGACGTTTCTCGGCATCGTGTTCCTTCTCCGCCGCTTCAAATGCCATAAAGATCCGGCGGCGCATTTCTAGCGCGTCTTCCACTGTCTTCAATCCTGGCGCAGTCGGTGCCCACTGCTCATTACCAAAGTAATGGTGACTAACTCCAGTTGCGACGATCAATGTATCGTAATTAATTTCGCCCTTGTTCAAGAAAATCTTCTGCTGGTGTGGATCGACATTTTGCACCTCACCCATCAACACCGTAGTGTTTTGTTGCTTGTTGAGGATCGATCGTAATGGTGAGGAAATTTCCGCAGGTGACAGCCCACCCGTCGCCACCTGATAGAGCAATGGCTGAAATAGGTGAAAATTTCGCTTGTCAATCAATGTCACTTTGACGGGTGCATCACCTAATGATAGAGCGGCATGAAGTCCCCCAAACCCGCCACCAACAATAACGACATGATGCGGCGACTGGTTCTCAAGTTTATTTGTCACGATTGGGTTTCCTCATTTCAATCTTTGGCGGGTTACTCAGTCCAGAACTTACTTGAGGGATAAAGTCAAGGTTTTTCACAAACATCTACATCTATTTTAATCGACTTTCAGCAAAATTCATGATTTAGCTGCGCGAAGTTCTTCCTGGATCACTCGGCGCAACGTTTCTTCGTCCAACGGCTGCTTCATTTTGTCGAGATATTCTCGCAGAGCTTCGTTCATCATGGTTTGATAGCCTTCGCCAGCAGCATCACTACGCGATCAAAATGTGTCCAGCACATCGTCATCAATATAAATCGTGATGCGGGTTTTGCCTGTCTGAGGAATCACAGCCCCTCGATTGGCTTCACTGAAATCATATTCCGCTTTCATAGTTATTTCTCTCAGAACAAATGGCTGGACGAGCTGAAATAAGTCGAGTACGATCGACAGTTACTGTAATGGTGGTTTAAAATATAGCTTAAAGTCTCAAAAAAATGATGTTGTGAGGAAAACGCCAGTCGAGCTATATCGCATGGGAAATGCGATTTCTTCTAGAATGGATAATGTCAGAGCCAAGGATATTGAAATCTACAAAGTTGAGGAGAAGATGTGGGTAGCTGCAAATTCAGGTGGCATCTCTACATTCTCAGTTAGAGGAATTGGCAAGAACTGGTGGAAGCTGGATAGTGATGCTGAGATTCCTAGTGAGCTTCGAGTCGCCAATGATTATGGAAACCATTGGCTATGGGAGCCGAGCTATTCGATGCCATTAGATGAATATCAGCGCATTCTAGCGTCAGTTGGTAATCTATTTTATAAAGTAAGTTAGAGAAGATAGTTATGATAAACTTATCACCAAAGGCAATGAGATCGATCTCCGAAGCATTAGAATTCCGGATCGCAGCATATCAAAGTCAATTGGATTCAGAAGATTTATCTGAGGATGAAGTTTCAGACGTGACCAATGATTCAATGTTTTTAGAATCGTTATTACAGGATTTTAAAAAAGCTTTGGCCATGCCTGTGGCGCAAGTTTTTTGAGATAGATTAGATTTGATCGAGAAAATTAAAATATGAATCTATTAGCCGATTTTGTTACTAAAGTTATTACATCAGAAACAGAGTACGATCGAGCCTTAGCGATCGCCGAACCTCTAGTAGCCAAACGCAATTTGAGTAATGAGGAGTCAAAATTTCTATCATTAATTGTGACATTAATCGAAGATTATGAAGGTAAGCATTATCCAATGGGTGATGTCACTCCTCATGCTGCTTTGTTGCACCTAATGGAATATAGCGGTACTAGTCGAAGCGATCTGATTGGATCAATTGGTTCTGAAGAAATTGTAGCTGAAATTGTTGATGGTAAACGCTCGATCGATCCCATCCAGGCTAAGGCTCTTGGTAAATATTTTCAGGTTTCTGCTAGTTTATTTCTTTGAAATTAGATTACTTTCCTGGGCTTGATTCTGTTGAATTAGTCTCATCAATAGCCGCAACCCTTCATTAACAGCTCCAGAATCAGGGAAAACTGTCGCTACATCAGGATCTAGCTCGATAGTGAGGTGCGATTTTTTTCGTCCTTGTCCACGAGCAACGACAGTGAGTTGAGTAAAATCGTATTCGGGGCGTAAATCATCATCCATTTCAGAGATCTGATTCATAAGCTTTACGTTCTTTGCGAGTAACTTGACGGGCACTAATTAGCCGCGTGGTACCTACACGCTCGGTATAAGAGACAACGAGTAGTCGTTCTCTGGCTGATTCTCCCATGATAACGAATCGTTGCTCTTGAATGGAGTGTTCTGGATCGGCAAAGGTTAAAAATAACGGATCGTCAAATACAGAAGTGGCTTCGTCAAAAGAAACATTATGCTTGGCAATGTTGCTTTTGGCTTTTTCCTCATCCCACTCAAATGACATAACTCCACTTTACCAATTTCTCTTGCTAAATCTTATCAGGAAACAGTCGTCTCACTCAAGATCGAGTATTCAATTTCAGCAGGTCGATAATTGTAGCTCAAATCCTGTCTAGGAAGAGTCTCAATCTGGATTTGGCATAAGCAGTAGAAAACCGAATTACCTAATTTGGCTTGAAATTCTTGCCATCGGGTAAAACTCATGGCATAATAGTATTTATGTGCCAAAGGTTTAACCTCATGGTATATCTATTAAATTTATATGGAGAATCTGCTCATGTCGGAAAAGCTACAAGTTCAGCGGGTGAAGAGTAAAGATATTACAATTGGTGGTACTCCCATGCCTGTTTATATGGGATTGGATGGTGAATATCGTTGGTCAATGCGCCAAGCAAGTAAAGCTGTTGGATTTAACGAGGGTTGGTTGAGCGATACTTTACGTACAGAGGGTAATTCGCTCAGTAGGCTAAAGGGCTACGGGTTTAAAGGAGATTTAATTGAATTTCAGGGGCAAGGATTCATCGAAGGTAACTTGATCTCCACTGAAGATTTCATGGCAATGATTCTATACGCGGCTGTAATTGGTATGCGTAGGCAAGCAATTGGTTTGCTTGCATCTGCTCTTTATGAAACTTTAGAAAGGAGAGCCGATCATGCCTTTGGAATTATTAGAGATGAAGACGAATATATTCAAAAATTTGAGTTTCGATACGCATCAATTCTTCTGAATAAGGATTTACGCTCGGCGATAGGAGAATGGATTGATGAGAATCAAGATACTCTTCAAACTTACACAAGAGAATATTCAATAAAAGGAGGGCAGAGAGGAGTTTACGCTTCTGCTCTTGGCAAAATTTACCAACATCTTTTTGGTATGCAAAAAAAGTCTATCAATGAAGTTTTAGATGTGAAACCCTATGAAACGCCTAAAAATAACGTTCATGTCACTCAACTTCAACGAATTGCACAAATTGAGGATCTAGCGGCAAAGTATATTCGACGGAAGGGTATGAACCCAATGGATGCCATCAACTCTGCCGCTGAGGCATTAATGATCGATGTTGAAGAACCTCGACTTGGAGATCGGATTACTAGACAAGATGTATATCGTGTACTAGGTGCAAAGCAAGAACTAACAACGTCTCCACAAAAAAAGAAATTAAAGGGAAAGTCAAAACAGGACTAATTCTTGGCTGAATTTATTTAGATTGTATTAAATCTAAAATATTTATATTGTAATGAAAAATTAGACTAAAATCCTTTAGTCTAATTTCTATTTTAGTATTTATTGCAGAGTCACTCAGCTAAAATCAGTCTCGATCGAACCACATTCGCCAACTGCAATTCCACCCCAGATATCTGTTCTAACATAAACACCATCTGTTCTGGACGCAACAACGTCCCATCATTCGCACAACTCCCCACATATCGCAACTCCACATCTTGCTCACCAGCAACATTCAGAAACTCCAATTCATACAATCGATCGCGTAGATTGATTTGCGTATTCTTGCCAGATTTAGACTTTTTATCCTGAATAATTTCCTGACTAGCTAACACCGCCGCAATCCAAGCTTCCCATTGGGGCGGTGTTTCGTTAACTGATGAAATAGTAATCAGATATTCCGCTTGAGTGATTAATGCTGAAGCAGCAGGTTGTTTGAGATCGACGGATTCTACTCGATAGATGGGGATATCTGCGGGTAATTGCGCTGCTAATTTCGATTGAAATTCTGCCTCATCCATGATGGTGGTGAGTTCAAAATCGGCGATTTCACCCGTGCTGGTTGAGCCTAATGGTAAAGCATTGGCAATCATGATGCGGGGGGCGGGATGGAAGCCCCCACTATAGGTTACGGGAATACTGGCGCGGCGGATGGCTCGATCGAATAATTTGGCTAAATCTAGATGTCCGATTAGGGACATCTTGCCACTTTTGCCATACCAAACCCTCAGCCGTTGGGCTTTGTCGGTGTTGGGGGTGAATTGTCCGGTGAATTCGGGAATTGGCATGGGTGGAACGATGACATTGTGCCCGAAATCAGTGCCACACACGCCGCAATGGGAGCAACCATCGAATGAGCAGTCGGGGACGATACCAGCGGCGAGGGCGCGTTCTAGGTCGTCTTGGAGCCACTTTTTGTCGATGCCTGTGTCGAGGTGATCCCAGGGGAGGGGGACGTTGAGGTTGTGGGGGAGGGGGATTGGGTTGTTTGTGGGCAGCGGAGTGGGCAGGGTACCCATTAAGGGCACCCCTACAGATTCTGGTGTGCTAATGGGATCTGTTGGTGCGGATTCGCCTGGGTTGGTGCGGGGTTTGAGTTTTGGGGCGCGGCTGTTGATTATAGATCTTGGCGCAGAACTAGGATCTGTAGGGGTATCCCTTGTGGGTACCCGGCCATCTTCGTTACCCACACCAAATCCTTGCTGATCACCAGATACCTCAACGGATGAGTCGTTCTCAAATACATTCCATTCGCCATTTTCGACGCGGCGATATTTCCAGTCTAAACCAGCTTCGTCGATCGCTTGTGCCCAGGCACCGTAAGCTTTTTCGAGACTTTCCCACCAGGCATCCATCCCCGCGCCGAGTTCCCAGGCGCGACGAATGACGGGTGCGAGGGATCGATCGCCACGTCCGACAAAATCTTCCATCGCACTGATGCGAACATCGGTATAGTTAACCTTCACTCCACTCAAGCGGCGAAACTCTTGGCGCAATAGTTTCTGCTTCTGCACAAAGTCACCACTAGAAACCGTATGCCATTGAAACGGCGTATGGGGTTTGGGGGTAAAGTTAGAGATAGTCAAATTAAAAGAGATTTTCTTCCTTCCCTTTTGTGAACATTCATTCTGCAACCAAGCCACA
>JANNBD010000300.1:0-11150 GCA_031385105.1 Chamaesiphon sp. OTE_78_metabat_374 | reverse complement strand
GATCTGTGACATGGATCGCAGGCAAACAAAACAACCTAGAGATATCTTTGATTAGTGACGATATCTTTAATTCTTATCTATATAAACCCCGACATTTCCTAACAACATGAAATACTCAAACATTCCTAGTTCTGTCATCGCTAAATATTCACACATTTTAGCTGGAATTGTATTTACAACTACGTCAGTGATGCCTTTGGCAACGTCAGTGATGGCACAGACGGCTCCTGCACTCACTGTTACAGGTAGCACTAGAACACCTGTTGTTCCTGCCAGAAGTGAAGTTGTCTATCGGATAAAAGTCACAAATACGACTACCAGCATAGCCCACAAGGTGAAGGTGACTGGCGTTTTACCTGAAGGTTTCACGTATGGTAAGCACCTGACTACGCTCCAAAAGGGAGCTGTAACGTTTGATTCCAAGACTAAATTTCTTGATACTGGATATACAACTAAGCCAGTAACTGGACAAAGTACACCACTAGTTTGGGATAAAATTACGATTCCAGCCAGCGGCAGTATTGAGTTCATTTTTACAGCGACTGCCTCAGCAACTCCATCGACCGTAGGCTCATCATCTTCGATCCAGAGTCTTCAAGTTGAGTACTACAACTCTAGTACTAGCAACTCACCACTCAAAAATCCGACAAACGCTTTGAGCATTGCAGCGGCGACTGCCACGGGCGACGATGTGACGATCAAACCACTTCCCCCAACTCCAACTTTATCGTTCGTACCTAGCCCTAATAATGTTTATGACGCACCTATCTGCGCCCAGCCAGGTGCTGAAGGTGTTGGTGTAGAGCTTACAGGTATTGTCAATACCTACTTTAAACCAACTCTACAGTCTGTAGCCGCTGGCACTAACAGTATCGCAATTGTATCAGATGCTGCCAAGGGTGCTACTCAAGACATTAAACCAGGCGATCTAGTTTTGATCGTCCAAATGCAAGATGCAACTATCAATACTGAAAACAATGCTAACTATGGGTCTGGATCTGGTAATAACCAAGGTAGTGGGCAAATCAGCATGGGCAGTACTGGGCTATATGAGTATGCGATTGCAACTTCCACAGTTTTAAAAGCAACAGGGAGTGCTGCTAAGACACTAACGTTGAGAAGACCACTGATCAATAGCTACATTAGTGCAGCCAAAACTAATAGCGCAGGACAGAAACGATTCCAAGTGATTCGTGTTCCTCAATATGCTAGTGCAAAGATTCTCGGCACAATGTTTGCTGAACCTTGGGACGGTGCTGTTGGCGGTATCTTGGCGGCTGATACTTTTGGAACATTTGACTTGAATGGTCAGCGGCTCTCTGTGAACGAGGCGGGTTTTCGGGGTGGATTTGGTCTCAAAAACGATTATCTGATATCTGCCCAAGAAGGTTTTGTGGCCAAGACAAATGTATATGGCATGGATTCCTTGCAAAATGTGCTTCTTAATTCAGACAATTCTCCACAAACCACTCCAACCAAGAATACTCTGGGATCGGGCAAAGGAGAAGGCGTTGCAGGTACACCGAGGTTTGTATCGACTAAACGGCTAGTTAATGTCGATCCGATCAATGAAGGTGGTCGTCCAAACTGGACTGGTGATTTTATCGACAACAAGGCTGAAGGTTATCCTACTGGAGATACTGGCAGAGGTGCACCCGCAAATGCAGGTGGTGGTGCTAATGGTCACAACGCTGGTGGTGGCGGTGGTGGTAATGGCGGTAATGGAGGACAAGGTTCAATCGGCTATGGATTTACAGGTTCTGGATATACTAGTCTCATCAAAGATGCTGGTGGTCGTCCTGGTTCTTCTTCATTGACCCATATTCCTACGCCGATGAAAGTATTTATGGGTGGTGGTGGCGGTGGTGGTGAAGCAAACCATGCTATGCAGGGTGTTCCTGGTGGTGCTGGTGGCGGAATTGTCATGCTACGAGGCGGAACTATCGTAGGCACTGGATTTATCTACGCGAATGGAGCGAAAGGAGATCGAGGCGCACAGGGTACTAACCCTGATGGTGCTGGTGGTGGTGGTGCTGGGGGAACTGTGTTGATTCAATCACGAAACCCCACTTCAGCTAGTATTACGATCGAAGCCAAAGGCGGCGCAGGTGGTAGCACGGAGCAAGACGCTTTTTATAATTATAAAAGTTCTCCAGTTACAAATACCGCAAGCCAAACCGATACCAAAGGCTATAGTCCTGATGGCTATGCTTATAATCAAGGTCAGGAACCTCACGGTCCAGGTGGAGGCGGTGCTGGAGGTATTGTGCTTTACAACGTTACTTCTGGTGCTACCATCACTCCTATTATTAATGGCGGAGCGAGTGGACTTACCGACGATCCTTCACCTGATGCAACCTTAAAACCTCGAGGTGGTAAAACTCAGAACTCAAATGGAGCTACACCAGGATCTAATGGGCAAATCGTTCCTTTCTCCAACAGTGATGATCGTTTCGCAGATTTGAATGGTCAAACTGCCTGTTCTCCAGCCAATTTATCAGTGGGTGTTTCGACCAGTACCCAGAGTGCTGCTCCAGGTGATGTCGTCAGATATAAAGTGAAAGTGACAAATCCAGCATCTAGCGGTGGCGCAACGGGGGTTAACATCGCAAGTCAATTACCCGCAGGTTTTACTTACACAAGTACTCCTGCTAACGGTATCGTCCTCACAGGTGGAGCTACTCAATCTGCCACAGCTACGTCAGGATCGACACCCAATTGGGGTCAGTTTATGATTCCACCTGGAGCGACAGTTGAAATCAATTTCACAGCGACTGTCGGTGCAACTGTGCAAAACAACGTGTATCCCGTCACAGCAAGCGTAAGTTTCCTAAATCCTTTGCGTACATCAGATACTGGACCAGGTGCCACATTCACCGAAAGCTCTGGTGCACAAACAGGCGGTAGCGTAACAGTACGAAGACGTTCTGTACCACAGGTTTGGAAATTGTCCCCAACAATCCGAATCGTTCGCCGCTAGGGTATTAAATTAGCCTAGAATCTAAATAAGAAAAGCCTCCTAATATATTTGGGAGGCTTTTTTCTGTTCCATTTTTTACTCGATCGATCTAAACACCCACATCCTTTTCGATCGATCAAAATCTACAATGATCGATCTCGAACCTACTACTTTTTGGATCGAAGAACATAGGCTAATATTGATATCGATCGATCGATTAGGTGCTCGGCTAAAATAAAGATATTACTTCTCACTCGTTGGCATCGCCTACCGAAGGTAATCGATCGCAAGGCTCAACCTATCCCACAAATTTGAATTGATCGCGTAGCGTCCGCTTTGCGGAATCGAATCTGGTGATGATCGATCGTTATGTGATTTCCAGCAAAGAATATACTCTCTGAACTATGATTTATCTGATTAATACATAGACTATGATTGTCAGCTAGCAATTCATCAAAGTTCATCATTGAATCATTCCAATCACAGTTCAGACAATATTAGGGGGTAATTATTCCGAGAAATCACCTAAAATAAAGATAGATCTGACAAGGGAAATTTAGATGCAATCGGCTCTACACATCACTACCACGATTCAAGCTGGAAACAGAATCGAACTTCAAATTCCCGATGGTGGCATCGGTGATACAGTAGAAGTCTTCGTTATCCTAGCCGATAAATCTCTCCCCGCAAAGCAAAAATCAATCCTCACACTGATTGATACTATCCACAGCCAGCAGCCAGCCCGCATTGCGGCTGAGATCGAGCAACAGATTCAAGAGGCTCGCGATGGATGGGAGAGCTAAATTTACCCATTGGGAGTAACGTCTACATTGATACCCCCCTCTTAATTTACACCCTCGAAAATCATCCAGATTTCTACCCATTGCTAAAACCACTATGGGCGAAATTTGAAAACGATCGAGTTTCGATCTCTACCAGTGAATTAATCATCACAGAGGCGTTAGTATCACCATTGCGAAGCGGAAATGTGGTACTGATCGCAAATTATGAACAGCTAATTTTTCATTCAGGTATTAATTTAATTCCTATCGATCGAAGCATTCTGGTTGCGGCAACGAGACTTAGAGTTAAATACAAGCTCAAAACTCCAGATGCAATTCATGCCGCAACTGCTCTATCTATTGGCTGCAATCGATTTATCACCAACGATAAAGGCTTTCGCAACATCGCTGGTTTGCCTACTGTAATTTTGAGTGAGCTGCTGACAGACAAATCTGAATTTATGTAGATCGTTGGCATAGCCTACCGTAGGTAATCGGGTCTATCGTTCACTGAGTTTTGCTTACTGGCAAATCATTGAGATACTGATGGAGATGGGTAATAACTAGATTTTCGGTCATTGATGAAGACTTGCGATGCTCGATCATTATGTGATTTCCGGCAAAGAATATACTCTCTGAACTATGATTTATCTGATTAATAGATAAACTATGATTGTCAGCTAGCAGTCGATCAAAGTCCATCATTGAATCATTCTAATCACAGTTCAGACAACATTAGGGGATAATTATTCCGAGAAACCACCTAAAATAAAAGTAGATATGACACGATAAATTTAGATGCGATCGACTCGTGATGGATGGAACAGCTAAATTTACTCTTTGTAAATTAAATTATTTTGAGGCTTTATGGTTGCTGTCAGAGAGCATTTTCCGAGGTTTACTCCTGAAGAATATTTTGAGTGGGAAGCGCAACAGCAGATCCGCCATGAATATATTGATGGTGAAATCTATGCCATGACTGGCGGGACTATCAATCATAGTCAAATTTCCTCAAACTTTAATCGATTATTAGGAAATCACCTCCGAGGCAGTGGTTGTAAAACACTTAATTCTGATGCCAGAGTAAATATTGTGGGATCGACTGACTATGTTTATCCTGATGTTAGTGTTACCTGCGATCGACGAGATCTGACTACTGCTCAGTACGTCACTTATCCTTGTCTGATTGCGGAAGTTTTATCTCCCAGCACAGAAGCTTATGACCGAGGTGATAAGTTTTTTATGTATCGACGTTCCGCAAGTTTGCAGGACTATGTATTAATTAGTGCTCACAAAATAGCGGTCGATATTTTTCACAAAGACGTTGGCGGTAAATGGGACATTACTAATTATCGAGCAGATGATTCAATCGAGCTGATATCGATCGAATTAACATTTCCCATCGCAGAAATTTATGAAGGGATTACTTTTGAGCTTTAGCAGCAGTCTCACGCTCAAAAGTAATCGATCGAACAGCCAAGTTTACCCCAAAAATAATCGCGGAAAGTATCGATCGAGCAAACTAGACGAGAAACCCACTCTGACGGCACCTTTAGGCGTAGCCGAAATCAATAAGCCAGTTTCTAACAACCGCTGTAATACCTTGCGCCCTTGCCGCTCCTGATAGCCACTGGAGGCAGCCGCTTGACCTCGCTCCAGTTCACCCGATCGAAACACCGCAGCCACCACCCGATCCGATCCAGGCAGCAAGCGTTTGGCGACAATTTCCTCGCCCAAATACACCTCAATTCTGGCAAGCAACTGGGACGGATCGAGACACGATCGCATAAACTGGACTTGATCGATACAAGTATTCAAAAAAAACTCACAAAAAGCCTGCAAGCCTCTAGCTGTCAGATTGCCTCTGCCGTCGAGATCGTTCCATCTCGGTAAATCAGCATTAGCCAAGACATCGCGGTATTGCGCTCTAGATCGAGCTAATCCCCGTGAAATCGACCATAAACTCGTACCAATGCCAATTTCTCGAAACATCGCGTGGGAAAACAATCGCGCCACCCGTCCATTTCCATCGTAGAAAGGATGAATCCACACCAACCGATGATGTGCCGCCGCAACCGCAATGACTCGATCTATTTGGGACAATCTTTCCAGTCGATAGCCAGTTGCAAAGCGGGTGATAAAGCTATCGATAGCTGGTGCGGAAATGGGAATGTGCCGCCCGACGATCACATCTCCTGTTCGCCATTCACCAGGTACGATCTGAATTTGCTTGCTACCTTGAGCATTATTTAGCACTAACATCTCAGCAGGTAATCGAGTACAGAATTCACGGTGAATCCACTTCAAGTATTCCCCACTTATCACCTGCGCCGGAGCATTGCCAAGATCGATCTCTCGCTGCACTTCAATATGTGCCTTAGCTTCCCATTGCAATTCTCGTTGCCTGGGATCGCTCGAAAAATCTTGTGCCAGAGCGCGTTCGATCTCGATGGGATGGGTGCGATGTCCTTCAATCAGGTTGCTGTAGTAGCAATTCATCGTCCGCACCAAATCGCCAATCCCCAAGATCGTCGCAATCTGTAAGTTACCATTGAGCGCACTGCTGTCTGCCCACAGTTGCGTCGCTAGATCTGTCAGCACTCGATCCTTCAACCCTGGTAGCAACGGTTCAATCAGAGCGAGAGATTCCATGATAATGCCGATCTTTTTAGAGGCTAAGAATATTACAGTGCCTTGATTATAGCGTTCTTAACTCCCGATTAATGCCGATCTTTGTGCCGATCTTGAAACTAGAGATAATTCCATCCAACTAGTCTCCATAGCTTTACCAAATTCGGCTCAGATCCAGCAAAAACCCTGGCATAACTTCATTGCAATCGACTGACTTGGGAGCTTCTAAAATCTCTACTGCTTGCCCTAGTCGATAGATTTCTACCTGCTGCTGCTGCGGATTGATCAGTAAACCCATCTGCACTCCAACCCGTTGATATACCAGCATTTTTTGTTGTGTTGGCTTCAGATTGTCACTACTAGAACGTAGTTCAATTACAAAATCAGGCGCAATTGAAAAAAACTTTTCCAAGGAAACCCCTTCTAGTCGAGATTTCTCAATCCACGAGCAATCAGGCGAAGGCATTCCCCCTGCAAGTGCGGTAAAGTCATATCCTGTCGAAGAATCAAAGGCACGACCTAAATTAGTTTGTCTATTCCAGTACCAGACTTGACCCGATAAATCCCCGTTTCTTTCGCCACTAATTGGCAATGTTGGCACCATAACGATCAATTCTTGATTCGGGGTTAGTTCTAGTCGCAGATCTGGATTTTTGAGGCAGAGACTAATGAATTGCTCTGGTGTGACAGTTAGTGTTGTCGTACTAACATCGAGCAGCAATGCTGGTGCGTTGACTGGTGAACGAGAAGACATTACATCTGTATAGCGTTCACTCTGTGAAATTGTCATAATACCTCCAAACGCTGATGGGAGTTAGCTTATGTCATTTCTATTCTATCATGACGATCGAATCTAACGATCGATCTCAGTAACTTTGGCAGCTAACCACCGATCGAACATCTCCCCTAAAATTTGCGAGTAAAGCCGCTCATCTAACTTCGGGGTGATGATTTCTTCCACTTGGATCAAGTGAACGCCAACAGCAGTAGTGATTGGTGAAATTAATTGTGGTGGTTTGGCGGCAAACACGGCGGCAGAGATTTCGGGGTGAAGTTGCTTGCGGCTGACTTTGCCGATATAGCCACCTCGTCGCCGAAGTTCGAGTTCAGAGCTATATTGATGGGCTACATCTGCAAAACTGAGATCGCCTTCTTGCAATGAGTAAAATAGCTCCATTGCCAGATCGGGATCTTCAAGTGTGATTTCGTATAAGATCGCCCCACTGTAGTCAAGAATATGCTGGTGAAAAAACTGTTCAACTCGCTCACCAAATAAATGCTCGGCGAGTTTATGCGCGAGTAAATCTTGGGTCACGATGTACTCAAAATCATCGAGTGAAAAATCACCATCTTCCAACCATTGTTTGGTCGCTTCAGTTGTTTCTAATTGATGAACAATCCGAAATCTATCCGCAGCTTGTTGGAGTTCGATCGGAGTTAGTTCGATCTCAAGTTGCTTGATTTGGGCTGTAATAATATTGCGCTGTAAAATGCTCTGAATCAGTCCAGCCATTTTGCCGGAAATCTTTGCTTCATAGATTAATTCTCGGTCTTTAATTTCAGTGCGGGTGATGGTTTCAATCATAGTGAATAGTTGATAGTGAATAGTGGATAGCTAACCTCCCCCATTTTTTAATTTTGTGAATGGATCGAGGAGAAAATCGATAATGCGGCGATTGCGAATCACGACTTCAGCCGTGGCTGGTTGTCCAGATCGCAAGGGAATACAGCTACCCTGATGTTTGATGCAAGATTGATTTAGCGCAACTTCAATATCGTAGCTGGCAACATTATTGCCTGGGGCAACTTGAGTAACTTTAGAGTTGGGGGCAACCCAGGTCAGCTTGCCTTTGACGACATCATAACTTTCAAAGGGGAATTCATCGAATTTGAGTTTGACATCTTTTTTAGTCTTACTAGAGCGAAGTGATTCGCTCTGATTAGCGGCAATTTCGCCTTTGAAGACTAGTCCATTGACATTAGAAGCAATTTCAGCAATTAGTTGTTTGGGTTGGACTACTGCGCCTTCTCGATCGATCGGCAATTCAAAGATTGTGCCATCGGTATTTGCTTTAATAATGTACCGATCTAGTTGTCTGGTGAGGAAGGCAGTTTGGGCGCGATCTCGATCGATATCTGCTTTCAATGTGACAATTTGGCTGTCGATTTCTTTGAGCTGTTGGTCTGTCTTGAGCACGGCAATATTACCACCTTTGACCAAGCTCTCAGAGCTACGTTGTTGCTCCACATATCGGAGTTTTGATTGGGCGATATCGGCTTGGCTTTGATTGGCGATCCGCTGATAGTTGTCTTGTTGCTCCTTGACTCGGAGCTGGGCTTGATCGATATCAGCCTGCGCTTGTTGGATCAGCTTTTGGTAGTTTTCTCGTTGCTCCTTGACTCGGAGTTTCGCTTGTTGAAGACTAGCAACTGACTGGGTAAATAGCTGCTTTCTTTCCTGAGCGATACTATCGATTTCTTTGACTTTTACTTCGGCAATCGCGCCAGTTTGATAGAGCTGTGCATAGCGCGCTACTTCTTTTTGAGCATCTGCTAGCCGATTTTGGGTGAGCAGATAGTTAGTTTGGGCATCGACTACGCCTTGCTCGGCTTGCCGGACTTGGGTAAGTTTTTCGGCTTGTTGAAGATTGTAGCTTGATTGTCGATCGACCAGAGCTTGTTCGGCTTGCCGGATCTGGGTGACTTTTTCGGCAAGCTGATTGCGGGAGCTGGCGGATAAGGTAGTGATACTCTGTTGAGCTTGGGCGATTTGGGATTGCTTTTCCAGCAGTTGGGCTTGATTTTGCTGTTGTTGAGCACTCGTACCCAACCCAACTTGATTTCGCATCAAGGCGAGCTGGTTGAGCCGTTGTTGTTCGCCGTCGAGCTTGAGTTGATTTTGGGCGATTTGTTCGCGGACACTTTTGGCATCGAGTTCGACGATTGTTTGCCCAGCTTTGACGACATCGCCTTTTTTGACATAAACTTTGAGGACAGCAACACTACCTTCAAGATCGGATTCGCGCTTGATTGTATTGCCTTTGGCTTCCAATCTGCCTCTGGCGGTGCCAATTTCATCCATCCGATACAAACATGCCCAGGGAATTGTGACTGCTAAAAAAGCAACTAGAAAGTATAACGAACCTCTTGCCCACGGGCGGGGCATGGTATCAATCAATTGCTTGGCAGAATTTGACCAATCATGCTTGCTCTCAAATGCGACAATATTTGATTTGATTTCTATTTGTTCGCGTGTTTTTTCATACATGGCTTTATTCCTGAATTGTAACGATCTGCTGTTGATTCAGATGATAGTATTGTCCACGTTCAGCCATGAGCTGCGGATGGGTACCACTTTCGATCAAAACGCCTTTGTCTAAGACCAGAATTAGGTCAGCATTTTGGACAGTGGAAAGGCGATGGGCAATAATAATTGTGCTGCGATCGTGCCGAATATGTTCGAGATTTTCTTGAATGATCCGCTCTGATTCTGTGTCCAAACTGCTAGTAGCTTCATCAAAGATTAGCAGGCGGGGATTATTTAATAAAGCGCGGGCAATTGCCAATCGCTGGCGTTGTCCACCGGATAACATGCCGCCGCCCTCACCGATTTCGGTGGCATAACCCATCGGCATTTTACTGATAAATTCATCAGCCCCAGCTAGTTCGGCGGCGCGTTGAATCTCGACTTGACTGGCACCTGGTTTGGATAAGCTGATATTTTGCTTGACCGTACCACTAAATAAGAACGTATCTTGATCGACTACGCCAACTTGCGATCGCAAGGATTGCAAGGAAATAGTTTTGAGATCTTTGTTGTCGATCGCAATCGAGCCGCTGGTGGGTTTATATAGCCCTAAAATCAGTTTAGACAGGGTAGTTTTACCCGATCCACTCCGACCGACCAACGCGATTGTTTGACCTGGTTTAATCTCAAAATTGATGTTTTCGAGGACATTATTTTCACTATCCTTACTATAGCGGAAAGTAACATTCTTGAATTTGACATAGCCTTGCAGTTCACCTAGATCTTGTTGCGATGAGTCTTGATCTTCTTCTGGTTTAGCTTCAATTACATCACACAACCGCTCGATCGCAATGCCGATTTCTTGGAGACTACTCCACAGCCCAGCCAGTCGTTCAAATGGACTAATCACATTCGCCGCTAGCATATTAAATGCAAACAATTGACCGATCGTAAACTCACCCGAAATTACCAAAGAAGATCCAATCCACAGCAGTGCGGTACTACTAATAATATCGATCGCCGAGCTGATTGCCTGCACCTTAATCCCCAAGATTTGACCGCGATAATTTTGGGTGACTTCTTTGGTGAGTTTTTCTTCCCAGTTCCAGCGCACAGCTTTTTCCACCGCCATTGATTTGACGGTGCGGACACCGTTGAGAGCTTCAATCAGGTAGCTATTTTCAGCATTGGAGGCATTGAAAATCTCCCGCGACATCCGCTTCTGAAACGGGGTGGCGGCAAAAGTAAGAATGATAAACGGCGGAATCGAAATCAGCGTCACCAGTGCGAGTTTCCAGTTGTAGACAAACATCAGGCTGGCATAGACAAACACCGACATCAGATCTAGCAGCACCCCTAAGGATTGCCCCGTAATGAAAGTTTGAATCTTGTCATTTTCCTGAATCCGCGAGATGATATCGCCCACATGCCGCGAGTCAAAGTAGCTCAATGGCAAACTAAACGTATGGCGAATAAAGCCCACCATCAACGCTGTATCGACGCGATTGGCAGTATGTGCCATCAAGTATTG
>JANNBD010000255.1:0-4612 GCA_031385105.1 Chamaesiphon sp. OTE_78_metabat_374 | reverse complement strand
CGGTTCGATTACCATGCGCGGGGTGGCGAATATTGAGACGCTGGAATATAAGGGTAGACCCGATCGAGAAGCGATTATCATTACAGAGTTGCCTTACCAGACAAACAAGGCTTCCCTGATCGAACGGATCGCTGAAATGGTCAATGACCATAAGTTAGAGGGAATCTCGGACATTCGGGATGAAAGCGATCGAGATGGAATGCGGATCGTAATCGAACTCAAGCGGGATGCTTATCCGCGCGTAGTTCTGAACAATCTCTATAAGCAAACACCGATCCAAACCAACTTCGGTTGCAACATGTTGGCGTTGGTAAATGGGGAACCCCAATTACTCACGCTCAAGAAGTTTCTCAGCGTTTTCCTCGATTTTCGGATTGAGTCGATTACGCGCCGGACTCGCTACGAGTTGCGGAAAGCAGAGGAACGCGATCACCTGTTGCAAGGTTTATTGATCGCTCTAGCGAACTTGGATGCCGTGATTCGCCTGATTCGGGGTGCTGCGGATTCTGCGACAGCTAAACAGGAAATGATCGATCGGTTCCAGTTGTCGGAACTCCAATCTGATGCAATTCTTCAGATGCAATTGCGCCGCCTAACTGCCCTAGAAGCGGATAAGATTCATCTAGAGCATGACGAGCTAACGATCAAAATCACCGATCTCCGAGATATCCTCGCTCGGCGCGAACGGATTCTGGACATCATCCAAACCGAAATCGCCGAAATCAGATCCACCTTTGCCACTCCTCGCCGGACTCTGATCGAGCACAGCGAAGGAGATCTCGAAGATACCGACCTCATCGCCAACGAGAAGTCCTTGATTCTCGTCACTGAGCAGGGCTATATCAAGCGGATGCCAGTTAGCACCTTTGAGACTCAAAGCCGCGCTACACGGGGCAAAAAAGGCACAGGGATGAAAGAAGAAGATGCGATCGAGCATTTCCTCACCTGCTGCGATCACGATACAATTCTGCTATTTAGCGATCGAGGTGTAGTTTATACCGTCAAGGCTTACCAAATTCCGATATCATCCCGCACGGCACGGGGTACCGCACTGATGGGCATCTTACCGATCCCCCGCGAAGAGAAGATCACCTCAGTGGTACCTGTGAGCGAGTTTAGCGATGATGAATACCTAATTATGCTCACCCAGAAGGGATTCATCAAAAAGACCGCGCTCTCGGCATTTGCCAGCGTCCGCGCTAACGGTTTGATTGCCATCTCCCTAGAGGAAAGCGATAAACTCAAGTGGGTACGTCGCGCCAAAGAAAGCGACAGTGCGATTATTGGTACTCGGAATGGGATGACGATCCATTTCCGTACAGATCGCGACCAACTGCGACCATTGGGACGCGCCACACGGGGCGTTAAATCAATGTCGCTCAAAAAAGGTGACGAGCTAATCAGCATGGACATCCTACCCAGCCAAGTCATCGCCCAAATGGTGGCGGCGAGTGAAGATCCAGGCGTAGATGATATCGACGATACTGTAGCTGAGGATATCGCAGTTCCGGCAGGTGAAGGCCCTTGGATTCTGGTCGTTACTACTGGCGGACTCGGCAAACGGGTGCCTGTGACTCAATTCCGCCTCCAAAATCGGGCGGGAATGGGCGTACTGGCAATCAAGTTCCGCAAAAAAGGGGATAAATTAGCCGCGCTGCGGGTGGTTAATCCCGACGAGGAAATGATGATCGTCACCAATCGGGGGATTATTATCCGTCAAGCGATCGATGCTATATCTTCTCAATCACGCATGGCGACTGGAGTACGGGTACAGAAGCTCGATGATGATGATGCAATCATGGCAGTTGCGATCGTCCCTGCATCGAATGGGGAAGAGGATCTCGAACTTGAGGGGGATCTGGAAGTAGCAGAGGCAGAGTAAATCTGTAAACTCATATCTTGTACCAATACATATTGACTAGTAAAAGCAAAGATCTTTAGGTACCCTGGATCTACGGTTAGCACTAGTATATTCAAGCTGGTGCAAGATGTGAGTAAATTTATTCTATATTTAGGGTAGGGGTAATTGATCAATTACCCCTACCCTACATTTATCTGAATAGATTTATATTCCTGGAGATTTAATATTAGCCATACGACCTCAGCACAGATAAATCAGATCAGACAAACGCAAATAGAGCGGGAAAATAGCCAACTCAAACAGGAACTAGCGACAACACGAGCATCGCTACACGCAACTATTGAGCAGCAAGAACTTACTAATCATGAACTTCAGATTGCCAATGAAGAGATCTTGACCAGTAATGAGGAGCTACAAAGTATAAATGGGGAGTTAGAAACTTTTCAGGCAGAATTGCAGGCGACTAATGAAGAATTGCGAACCATTAACGAAGAACTAAACAATCGAAATCTGGAATTAGGACATCTCAATAACGATCTTCAGAATTTACTGAGCAGTATTAATATTCCAATTGTGATGCTCGATGGCGAATTGCGAATTCGTCGCTTTACAGTCCTCGCGCAATCAATTTTCAATCTGATTCCCGCAGATTTAGGCAGATCTTTTAGTGATATTCGACCTAATATTTCTATCTCCGATCTAGGTGAATTAATTATCGCCGTAATTGATACTCTAGCAACGATCGAGCAGGAAGTACAGGATCGATCGGGTCATTGGTACAGTCTTAGAATTCGACCATATCGGACGATCGACAATCGAATCGATGGCGTGGTGATTAGTTTAATTGACATCGATAGTCTCAAGCGCAATGCCAAGCTGATCGAAGCTGCACGGGACTACGCAAAAGCAGCAGAAAATCAGTGTCAAATATCCCTCTCAGAAAAGGAAGTATTATTGAGAGAAATCCATCATCGTGTCAAAAATAATCTTCAAATTGTTTCTAGCTTACTCAGTTTGCAAAGTAATCGGAGCAAAGATCTTCAGGTAATGACTATGTTGCAAGACAGTCAAAATCGTGTCCGTGCAATGGCTTTAATTCACGAAATCCTCTACCAATCACCCAATTTAGCAGCTCTGAATCTTTGTAAATATATTCAAATATTAGTCAAAAATTTATTTGATAGCCATCATATCGATCGATCTCAAATTGCCCTCAATATCGATATCCAAACAGGTGTGACGATCGATATCGATCGAGCCGTTCTCTGCGGCTTAATGATTAACGAACTCGTGACTAATGCACTCAAACATGGATTTGTTGGTAATATACATGGAGAAATAGCGATCAAGTTGATGATTAGTGATGACAATTTCTTAACTCTATCAGTAGCAAATAACGGTCAAACATTACCATCAGATTTTGACATTCACAAAGTTCAATCGATGGGTCTCAACTTAGTCATTTCTTTGATTAAGCAACTAAAAGGTAATTTGAAAGTTGAGACAGGGAGTATAACCACCTTCAAACTGATCTTCCCACTACTCCCACTCTCCAGCTAAATTTTATATGTCAAAAGTAAGCTATAGTTACTACATGAGCAAATATATTTTGGCTCATAATATTAATTTGACTTTATTAATTTCTATCAAATAATAAAAGCAGCATTTACTTTATGGCTCACACGGCCCAATCTCATGGCTAAAATTTTAGTAGTTGAAGATGAAATCATTGTTGCTTGGGATATCAAAGAAACTCTCGAAAAATTTGGGCATACCGTCGTCGATCTGGTAGTTTCTGGAGCTGAAGCATTGGGTTCAGCTTTTAATGATAGTCCCGATCTCGTCTTGATGGATATCCGACT
This sequence comes from Chamaesiphon sp. OTE_78_metabat_374, assembly GCA_031385105.1. Classification (GTDB taxonomy): domain Bacteria; phylum Cyanobacteriota; class Cyanobacteriia; order Cyanobacteriales; family Chamaesiphonaceae; genus Chamaesiphon. The sequence goes on along the minus strand of JANNBD010000255.1, from coordinate 889 downwards.
AGAAGGCGACGTTGACGGCATTACTGCTGGAGAGGAGATTTATCAACAATTAAAAATTCCGATTGTTTATCTCACTGCCCACGCTGATGAATTAACGCTGGCACGGGCAACTAAAACAAATCCATTCGGTTATGTCATCAAACCTTTTCAACCACAATCGTTGCAAAGCACAATCAAGATTGCACTCCAACGTCATCAAGTAGAAGTTGCCGCCCAAACCACTCAAGCCTGTCTGACAAATGCTTTAAATAGTATTGGTACTGGCATCATCACCACAGATCGACAGGGACTAGTCACGCTGATCAATCCGATCGCTGAAGCTCTGACTGGATGTGATGCTATATCAGCATTGGGTCAAAATATCGGTCAAATTTTTCGGCTAATCTGGGAAACAGATGGCACCGAGATCGAGAATCCTAGTTCACGGGCGATGCGACTGAAACAGCCGATTAAGTCACCCACTCGATGTTGGTTAGTTGCTAGAGATGGTACCGAAATTCCGATTTCCGATACTGCCACACCGATTTTCAATTCCGATGAGGAGGTCGTTGGCAGTATTATCGTATTCCAAGACAATACCGAGTCTGTAACTGCCCAGGTGGAGTTATGGGAGCAAAATCGAGATTTAGAATTTTCCCAACTCAGATTGACTTCTCAACTCAACTCCAAAACTGCTGAATGTCAACAGGCACTTGCCTGTATTCAGGTATTGAATCTGATTTCAAACAAGGTTGATACTGTCTATAGAGAAGATGAACTGCTCCAGCTTGCGATCGATCGACTAGGTATGACCATCGATGCCGATTACTGCTGGTATACTCGCCACAATGCTGATAATGCGACAGCGATGATCGACTGTGAATATATCAATACCAAGCAACAGATCTAC
>JANNBD010000206.1:0-3941 GCA_031385105.1 Chamaesiphon sp. OTE_78_metabat_374 | reverse complement strand
ATTGTGCTGTTCTACGTTTTTGTTAAAATATACCCATGCGTAATAAGCGACTCCATAGGTACCTTCACCTAGATAAACCAGATTAAGATAGCGTTCGAGGATCTTATCCTTGCTTAAGCCCTGATTTAGTCTCTGGGCAATCCGAATTTCTCGCAGTTTGCGCCAGAAACTCTGCTCCTGATTGAGATAGACCATCCGTGCCAACTGCTGATTGATGCTGCTGGCACCTTCGACCAAGTTGCGGGACGTGACATTCTGGACTATTGCTCGCGTTACGCCTTTGTAGTCTACGCCATCATGCTCGTAAAAGCGACGATCCTCGATCGCCACAAATGCTTTTTTGAGTTTGTCGGGCATCTGCCAGGATTTGAGTGTCTCGCGGGTGGCATTCCCAGTTTGCAGGAGAATTTGCCCGTTGACACCTTTGATCGTAATTGTGCCCGGACGGACATAGCTGAGGGCATCAGTCGGCGCATATTGGTTGACACTTTGATCCACAAAGATCCACGCGCCCGCCAGAGTTAATACACCCAGCCCTAAACCAGAACCAACCCAAAACTGTTTTTTCTTGTGCAGTGGTCGTTCGCCTTTAAATGGTTTGGCGATAGTCGTCCCAACCTTACCTGCTGTTTTACCAACGGCAGTACCGACTTTGCCGACTGTCGCACCAACTGCCGTAGCTGTACGTCCAACAGCGATTAGCATGGGACTTTTAGCTTTTTTGGTCGCTAACTTACCAGATTTTTTTGGAGATGAATGAGTCGCGGCATCGCCTGTGGCGGCGGAGACTAGTGATGGTTCCGTCGCATTGTTTTGAAAGAGATTGCCAGAAATCTCTGGAGCTTCGACGTTGGCAAATCCAGCTAGCTCAGAATCTGCTGAACCTGGAGCAACATGTTCAAGATCGCTAGGATCGGGCACTGATTGACGATCTGCACGAGTTTTTTTTGCCAGTGTTGGTGGCAACTTTATAGATATCCCCTTTAACCTACCGAATAACTTGAACACGTCAACTCCTAATATGAACCTGGCAGTCATCAATCTTTATCCAATAGCGATTCCCCAAAGGGGACGCTGCGCGAACGCTAATGATAATTCAGCATAATAGCGCACTGAGTGATTACTAGGGAATACTAATGAAGACTCTTAAAAATCAGTCACCACAATTATACTAGACATCCCAATTGTTGCGTATTTCACCTCACTGCATTGACTATCTCATTTTTGTGCCTAATGAACAACGATCTTCACTATTCGACGGCTGTTGACCTTCAACGTAATTCGATCGGTAGACTCCAGTATCTCAGTTGGGGGGAGTTTACAGGTACGGTAGATATCGCCGTGGGATCGGGACAATCATGGGAAATTGTCTTCTACCAAGGGCAAATTGTCTGGAGTCTGGACTTGATCCAGCCCAATCGACTATGGCAGCGGCTATTGTGTGCCCACAGTCAAGCAATTGGACTTGAGGAATTAGTTGCGTCCGCAAATGGTCAAGCTTGGGCTGGATTGACCCAAAGACACAAAACTTCTTGGTACTATCAAGGTGCGCTTGCCCTAATCGAATCAACCAAAATTGAGTCATCCCAACTAACTGCGATGCTGACGACGGCAGCACAGGAAACGATTTTTGACTTATTGCAGTATGGGCAAGGTCAAAAATTGTCATTTCGATCGCAACCAGAGATTTTTGTCAATCGACCACCAATTCTAGTAAATACTGAAGAAGTGATTGCCGCCGCTGAATCGGCATGGGCAGACTGGGAGAAGCAAAAGCTAGCTAATATTTCGCCGAATAAGACACCAGTAATCCGACATCCTGTTCAACTATATCGTCAGACGACACCGATTATCTATCAAAATCTAGTTCAGGTGATTACAGGTAAGCGGACGCTGAGGGAAATTGCAGTTGAAATCGATGAAGACTTGTTGCTGCTAACGCGCTCCCTGACTCGCTACATTCAGACTGGAATCGTTGAATTGATCGAATTACCCGATCTGAAGTTGCCCAGAATCAGTAATAAGGTGTTACCAGACCGCCCAGATCGACTAATGCCTGCGCCTAGTAAAGGATCGACCAAATCCAAACTAGTAATTTGTATTGATGATAGTCCCCAAGTTTGTGAACTGATGAGATCGATCGTGATTGATGCTGGTTATCGATTTATTGCGATCCAAGACTCAGCTCAAGCTTTGCCAAGACTACTCGAAAATAAACCAGACCTAATTTTCCTCGACTTAGTAATGCCTAAAGTCAATGGTTATGAAGTTTGTGGTCAAATTAGCCGCATTTCTAGTCTCGCTAAAACTCCAATTGTCATACTTACCAGTAAAGATGGTTTATTAGATCGACTTCGTTCCAAAGTTGTTGGTGCATCTGAGTTTATTTGCAAACCAATTACCAAAACAGCGATCGATAGTTCTTTAGATAAATATCTTAGTGGTTTAGTTGTTTAGTGAATAGTGAATAGCTAGCTAATATTAATTCTTCCAGTCTCCTCATCTCCCCATCCCGATTATGAACGACACACAAATCCAAGTCCAAGCTTACAGCTATTTTCTGACTGAGGCACCTGAATTATTGCAATCGATCGAACATGAAATTCTTACATTGCCGAGTGAACATACTACGGCAAAGGTGCATAATTTAATGCGGGCACTGCATACTCTCAAAGGTGCTGCCGCAAATGTTGGATTACCAACTATTGAATTAATTGCTCATGAATTTGAAGACGTTGCACGAGTTTTTTACGATTTGGAGATAACTATCGATACATCAATCCAAACATTGCTGCTAGATGGATATTCAGCACTAGATGAGTGTTTAAATGCTCAAATCATGGATCGCGAGATAGATGAATCAGTCATCCTCGATCGGATGACAATGACGCTCGAACAATTAAAAGTTAAACTAGGCGACTGGCACGAAGCCGATATTCCGTTGCCCACATCAATAGAATTAGGTTTTGATATTGTTGCCTCTATTTTTGAAACGACAATTCAAGAACAGATTGATGCAGTAATCGCGGTGATTGCGACTAATCATTCACAACAGACTACCGAATGTCTCCATACAATTACAGAGGTATGTATCAGCCTTGCTGAATCATTTGAATTACCTGGATTTCTCGCTGTGAATACAGCAATTATTACGGCAGTTTCTCAACATCCCGATCGAGTTAATGAAATTGCTTTGTTAGCCTTAGCAAATCTTCAACAGGCTCAAGCTGATGTCCTCGCAGGCGATCGAACAATTGGAGGTGTCGTTTCTCTCGATCTAGCCAAACTAGCTCAAGACTTACCAACACGAGTAGATATTATTGAGCCTAAGCTAGTTGATGAAATCAAGATCGATCAGAGTGAAATTACCATTAGCGGAGAAGCAGAACTACACGCATTTCAATTATTCTTAGCTAGCGATAAATTTAGCAAACGTCATGATTTTAGTGCTGACAATCAGCACCTATTCAACCAAATTATTCGACTTTGTTGGGATTGGTTTCGACATGAAATCCAGTTTCCACAATCTCAGCTCAATCTAGAGCTATTGGTTTCAACAGAAGGTTTAGCCGATCTAGAATATATCCATCATTGGATTGGACTTTTATCAAAAGGCTTGAGTCTGCCCAGTGATCGAGTTAATCTCCAGTTATATCGTGAATGTTGTATCTATCAAGTTGTATTTGCAGTCGCCAAATATCTAGCTGAAACTGACACGCATTCTCAGTTTACACCCAAATTATTAAGTGAGCTACGGCTGCATCTGCAAACTATTGCCAATACATACAAGCAACAGCCACCTGTTACTGTAAACGAGCGCAGTTGGATCGATCGAATTATCCTTCCCCATCATTGGGATGCAATCTCAGCAATGACAGACGGCGAAGATTTACTATTATCTGAAATCTGGGGACAATCAGACTTTGGAATTGGTGGAGTAT
>JANNBD010000201.1:0-7521 GCA_031385105.1 Chamaesiphon sp. OTE_78_metabat_374 | reverse complement strand
GAGGTGGGTATTACCCACCAATTAGATTTCAGAGATACTAAAATCTAATTCCTAAACTAGCTGCAATATTAAATCCTGGCTGAGTATACAAATCCAGGATTCGACTATTGGCAGCTAATCCCCGCACGTCAGAGGATTGATAATATTTGGTGTTAAAAATATTGAACAAGCCCAGATTGAAAGTTGTGTTTGGAGAGAAGTTATAATAACTAATTAAATCGAAGGTCGTGTGTGCAGGTGTTTTAAATCCTGTGGGTGTGGTATTTCGATCTTTAGCACTAACGAGGGTAGTAATTAATTCAGTTCCCCATTGATTATCACTCGATCGATACCGCAAACCAACAACTGCTTTAAATGGATCGATCGAATCTAGTGGCTGATTTGTTTGGAGGTTATTGCCATCGGTAAGAGCTGCACTAGCCAGCAAACTAAACCCACCAGGTTGCTGACTAAATCGATATTCACCTTTAGCTTCTATCCCCTTGATTTCTGCCCCTTTAATATTCTGAGCTTGAAATTGATTGAGAGTTTGACCATTGATTGGTACAGTTCCAATTTGGACAGTATCAATAAAGTTGTCATAGCGATTGAAGAAACCGACTAAACTACCTTTGAAATTGGTTCCATTTGTCTTCAGCCCCAGTTCAAACCCATCACCTGTTTCTGGCTTGAGATTAACATTGGGAATCGCGGTATATAGTTGGGCAAAGTTAGTAAATGAAATTGAGGCATCATCATAAGGCGGACTCCGAAATCCTCGCGCATATTGAGCCGTAATCGAAGTTTCGGGACTGAGTTTATAGACGACACCAATTTTTGGTGAAATTGCTGAAGCAGTTAATTCTTTAATATCATCAATCCGACCACTCAAAACACCCACTCGCCGAAAATCAGCATCGTTTGAGTTGGGATTGAGGTTGTAATAGTCATAACGAACCGAGGGGATAACACTCAATTGACCATTTCCAAACTCGATTTCATCTTGAATATAAATCCCCAGTCGAGTAGTCTTCGTTGGTGGGAAGGTGCGATTTGGAAAGGCTTCTCCCCCAACAGTTTTAGTCTGGGTACCTGCGGTGAGGTTAAATTCAGTGTTGTTTCTAGATCTAACTGTATCTGTGACGTTTAGATCCACTCCGTATACGAGTTTCTGGCGAATATTATCGCCGCCGAGATTAGTTTCTAACTGGACATCACCGCCGAAGATTCCTTGCCGAAAGGTATTAAACGGAGTTCGTCGCCGCTGAGAGGCTCCGGCAGCACTGGTAATCGTCCGCAGTTCGGTAGAATCTTCAGTGGTATTAGCATTCTGATAATAGATATTCGATTTGAGTTTCTGAACGCCGCCACCTGTGGGGTTGTTATAGTTATAGCCGAGGCTGACGCGCCCGCGAGTATTGTTATCATCGGCTGTCTGACTGATGCGGTTGACTGTCTGCCCTGGCGCACCTGGAATCGGCCCTACGCTACTATTAACTGTAGTCAGCGTCTTTCTGTCAAATAGCTCCCCCGTGAACACCAACTGATTTTCGGGATTGAATTGGTAGGCAACTTTTCCCACCACGTTGTTACCCCTAATTGTCTGAGGATTGGGTGCGATACTGCCGAGATTGCTAGTTTCACGCCCATCCTGACGGGTGTAACAAAAGGAGGTGCTGAAATTATCGCGTTTGTTGGCGAGGACAAGACTCTCGCTTAAATTGCCATTTGCTCCGGTACCCGTTATCTTTACCTGTTGACTAATATTCTTACCTTGGAGATAATCTTCAGGATCTTTGGTTGTATAAGCAACCACTCCACCGAGAGCATCGCTGCCATATAGACTAGATGCCGAACCCCGCAGGATCTCCACTCGTTTGAGACAGTCAAAATCGACGAGGTTACGATTGGTATTTGTCATCCCCAGAATGTCTGGTAGTCTAATTCCATCGATGAGCATCAATACCCGATTGCCCTCAATCCCCCGAATATTCACGCTGCCATTTCCAGCTCTGATGGGGCGATTGTCTACGGATACTCCTGGCTCATAGCGGACAGTATCACCCAAATTACGGACAAAATTACGATCGAGATCCTGTCGATCCTGCACTGAAATAGTACTCGGAGAATCTTTGATTGCCCGACGGGTACGAGTACCGAGGACGGTGATTTCTAGCTCTGCTTCTGCTTCCGGCTCTATATTCGCAGTAGGAATAGCAACTTGCGAAACTAGTTGAGTTGGTAACGGTGAGTCAATCACCGATGGTTCGATCTTAGTTTGACTCCAGCCAACTGATGCAAATAATAGCCAGAGACTATTGCCAAGGAGTAAGTAACGCTTCATGATGGAGACAATGATTTTTTTAGACTCGGTATAGTGCGCTCAACTGCCCGATTCAGTGTCGAGGTATCTAAACGCACTATATCCATTTTTATCACTAATCTACACCAATTGATAATTATTATCAACTAAGTTACAAAAATTATGAGGCTGTAGCGAGAATCTACATTCTCGCTACAGCCTCCGCTACCCAAAATCGCCAGATCTAAGACTGAACGGTAATTTTGCCAGCCATTCCCGCACCTCGATGGGGTTCACAGTAGTACTCATAAGTACCAGCCGCAAGATCGGCAGGAACAGTAATCGCGTTTTCCTCACCAGGTTTCATCGATAGCTGATTGTGCGAGAGCGAACCCACCAGCTTGACTAATTCAGGTGCAGTTTTAGACTTGTCAAAGACGAAATTGTGTGGCCAAGATTTGTTGTTAATCCAGGTGACAGTATCACCAGCTTTAACTTTGATATTGCTAGGTTCAAACACGAGCATTCCTGCATCTGAACCCATTTTGACCGTAAAAGCTTCAGCATTTGCAGGTAGATTTGACAATAATCCAATTGCTAATAATGCAATCGCCAGTATTTGACCTACTCGACTGATGCCAGTCATAATTTGACGCATGATACTCATAGCTTAGAGTTAAATTAATCGATTACTCATCAAGTATTGCAAATGCCACTCAATTAATCTAGGATTTTTGGCGCAAAGTTGAAAAGTTTCAGAGCTATGGCGAATTTGTCAAAAGACAACTTGTCAAACAACCGCCTAGATTACTCTTTGTAATATAACTCCAGTCGCAAAATCCAGCCTGTTTGCTGCTGGATATAGGCATGGGTACTCATCCCTTGCTGTTTGGCAGTCTGAGCAACTTCCCGATAATCCCATCCCATTAATTCACACAGTTGCCGCTGGCGTAGTCCTGGAACTGGCTCAACTAGATCTGGATTTGGTTTTGACATTATGCTACTTAGTACCTGCTAAGGGGCAAATCTGTAATCCGACAGGTGTATCAATAATTGCCACATTTACCCCGAATACCTCAGCGATTACTTCAGGGGTAACTACCGTTTCGGGAGTGCCCACAGCAATGAGCGCACCATCTTTGAGCATCGCCAGCCTGTCGCTATACCGAATCGCCAGATTCAGCTCATGGAGGACGGTGATAACCGTTAATTCCTGCTGCTGCTGGAGATCCTTGAGTAAGTTGAGCAATTCGAGCTGATAGCGGAGATCTAGATAGGTAGTCGGCTCGTCGAGTAAGAGTACACGCGGGTTCTGAGCCAGAGCTAGAGCTAGAAATGCCCGTTGACGCTCGCCGCCAGAGAGATCTTCAACCGATCGATCTGCAAACTCAATTACCTGGGTGAGGATCATCGCCCGTTCGACTTGAGATCGATCGAGTGCAGTTAGCTCCCATTGATACCAAGGTTGATGCGGAGTCCGCCCCAAACTGACTAATTGCTGTACGGTTAAGCCGCTCGGTACCATCTGTTGTTGGGGTAAGAGAGCCATCTTCTGAGCAACAACATTTGGCGGTTCGGTGTGAATTGCTTTGCCATCGAGCCAGACAAGCCCGTGCTGAGGTTTGAGCAAGCGACTGAGCAGTTTGAGCAGGGTAGATTTACCAGAACCGTTACCACCCAATAAGCTCAACCATTCACCGCGATCGAGCTGGAGATTTAATTGATGGATGATCGATCGAGCCTGATACCCACCAGTCAGATTCTCAGCGATTAATAGAGATTCATTCATCTAGCTGGAAGTAAGTTTCATTAGTTGTGGAGCAACGTACTATTTAGATTTGAGTGGAATGTAATCAAAACATCGATCCAGCCAATTAACTAGTTGCGGACGATCGACTAGCTGCTGCCTAGCCACGCTCCACACCTGAACAGCCGCTGTCGGCGTTTCTACAGCTACTGTCAATGGCTTACCCGTCGAGTATTTACACGGAATTTTCAGCTCCATCAGGCGATGATATATGTGCCAGCGATCGCCATAAGTTACATCGATAATGAACAAATGATCTGAATAATCCACTTTTTTATGCTGATTAGGGAGCTAGTCATTACTTAATTTCAGAGTACCCTAAATGATAACTAGATGCAACAAGCTTGTATTTTTGTTTCAATCGAATCGACAGACATCGATCCTAAATTTGTTGAAAGTAGGTGTCTTGATCGAGTTGAGGACGATCGCTTTCTCTCAAGTACTAATAGCAATTATCAACAGTGAATCTGACTAAAAAAGTATGATTTAGTGGTGATTACACGGATTAGACAAGGTTTACAGCTCTTTCCTAGACCTGAATAAACCGTGTTAGGATATTTGATGCAGGATGCTTTTCTATTACGAATGGTTATAAATTTGTTGAGAAAAGATTGATGTAGTCTGAACTAAAAGATCAACCCTTAAAAATAGAGAGTGAGAAATTTATGACAACTGCACAGAGCTTAATGCGTGGATTTGGGGAGGTGGGAACTAATGTAGTGGGATTGGATCTCACGGTAACTGAGCCAGTCTGTGAGGGCTTGAATATTGCTCTAGCAAGTTTCCAAGCTTTGTATCTGCAATATCAAAAACATCACTTTGTTGTAGAAGGCGCAGAATTTTACTCGCTGCACCAATTTTTTGAAGACAGCTATGGGCAACTAAAAAGTCATGCCCATGATGTTGCCGAACGCCTAGATGGTTTAGGTGGAGTACCTGCGGCTAGTTTTACCAAGCTGGCTGAACTTTGTTGCTTTACTCCCGAAGCTGATGGTGCATTTAACTGTCGGACAATGCTGGAAAATGACTTGGTAGGCGAACAAGCCCTGATTACCCTCATCCGCAGCCAAGCAAGTCAAGCTGAAAGCTTAGGAGATCGAGCGACACGATATTTGTACGAACAAATTCTCCTCAAAACCGAAGAACGAGCCTATCATATCGCTCACTTCTTGGCTCCTGACACGTTGGTAAGATCTCTAAATTAATAACTAGATCGCAGTTTGGGGAAGAGTGCATTCTTTACTTATCGCTCTTCCTCAATCGATCTCAGTCGCGCTAATAACTCATCAACTTGTGCTTGTGCCGCATCAGCCCGTTGACGTTCACTATTAGCTAGCTCATCCATCGTCAGATATCGCACACCACCCTCGTTAAACCAGCCCAACTGCTCCTGGGGCAAATTCCCAAACACTGTCTGACACCGCCCAATCCCTAATCCTACTTCCGGCATCCAATAAGGTTCGCCAATCTGAAGTTGATAAACTCCATCTACCAATCGATAAACCTCAAATGGTTGATGTAGATCCCGTCGCCAAAACTCTGGATTATAAATGACATAATACAACACGCCTAACTTCGCATAAATCGCCAACTTCTCATCATATTCACCGCCCTGTTGATGAGACACCATTTCTAGCACGAAGATCGGCACAACATACTGTTCTTCCCACATCACATAACTGCGACGCGATTTTCCGCCCTTTTTGCGTTCTACGCCCAAGCTCAAGAAAGCATCGGGAACTATAGGAACTCTAGGATGAACACCTGTAGTGTGATAAATGCCCATATCAGCAGCAAAGAACCAATCCAGCCGCGTTGCCCAGATCGAATTCAGCAAGAACAGCAGCACATTTGGCAACAAATTCTGGTCCTCATTATCCACAGGTAAATTGTCCGAATCTGGTAATTCGTCACTAGTGGGCAGTCGATCTAAGTCGATTTGCAGCATACAGCAACCTCAATAGTCATAGCTATAATTATCAAACATTTTCAGCAATTTGATGATGATTAAATCCGACTAGATTGGCGTTGATATAGTAGCCAAATAAACACTGGAGAGCCACATAGAGCCGTTACCACACCCACTGGAAACTCCACAGATCCAATTCGCGCCAATAGATCCGCCAAAGTCAATACTAGTGCCCCACCGATCGCTGATAGCGGCAATAACCAGCGATAATCATTACCCACCAGCATCCGAATCCCATGAGGGACAATCAGCCCAATAAACCCGATTAAACCCGCTACACTTACGGCACTCCCCGCCAGTAAACTAGCCACAAGACCGATCGCCAGTCGAGTTTGTACCAAAGATATCCCCAAACTCATTGCTAACTCGTCCCCTAGACTCAAGAGGTTGATCGATCGACCCAACAAACACCCCGCTAATAACCCTACAATTACATAGGGAGCCGCCACTTGAACAGTTGACCAACCGCGCCCATTCAGGCTACCTACTAGCCAATTTAACGCCGACTGGAGCCGACTTTCATCGTTGAGTAGCAGCATCATCGTCTGCATCGCCCCAAACAGCGAACTAACCGCAATTCCTGCCAGTACCAACCGTTCGGCGGTAATTGTCCCCGCGCGATAGCCCAATATATACACGATCGCAGCAGTCCCCATCGCCCCCAACCACGCGCCCACAGGTAGATACACCGACGAAATAGAGAATGTAATACAGCCGATCGCTACCAAACCTGCACCTGCGGAAATCCCCAAGACAAAGGGATCCGCCAAACTATTGCGGAGCATTCCCTGTAATAATCCACCCGACAGTCCCAATGCAGCTCCCACCAGTACCGCCGCTAAAATACGCGGTAATCGCAAATCCCAGATAATCGTCTGATTTTGCGCTAAACCCTGATGTCCTAAAGCTTGCCATACTTCGCTTAGAGTCAGAGGTACAGAGCCTTGACAGAGTGAGAATAGCATCCCGATGACTAATGTTGCTCCTAACCCCAATGTAACTGCGAGGTGGTAATTGAGTTTGTAATCGCCTTCAAACATACTTGCTACTTTTTTCTCAAAGGTACCGTCACCGTGTAATCTGGCAACTTCATACTCGTCTTTGTAGGCCATGAGTTTGAAAAGATTTTTGGCTACTGCTTCGGTGAGTCGTAGATTATTATTTAAAGTTAATTCTAAAGATAATTCTTTGCTACGTATTTTCTCAACAAAATCAACGTACTTAGCGGCGTAAGCAGCATTTTGATATGCGGTTAGGAATTCGACGCGTTTAGAAATAATATCTGCCAATATATCGCGTTTTTTGAAGTCAATCACACTGACGGGTGATTTGCTAGTTTGCAGCAATTGCTCTACTTCAGGCCAATTGTTCGCAGCGCGGCAGCCCCATTCAAAAGCGGTTTTGTTGTTATCCACTGCCACTGCGTTCAGCTCAATAGCTCGCATGAGCGACGCTTTTTGCAAT
>JANNBD010000177.1:0-4192 GCA_031385105.1 Chamaesiphon sp. OTE_78_metabat_374 | reverse complement strand
CCAGCGGTTAGAAACCGCTGCTCAGATTGCAAAGTCCGCCTTCGCGGACTAACAAACTAGTCCGCGAAGGCGGACTTTGCAGCATTAGCCACGACTTTAGTCGTTGGCACTCTAGTAGGTAGCAACTCTGGTTAAGTAGCTAAAGACAAATATTTATCGACTATAAATTAATGCTGTGGGCTGCAATCTGATTTCGAGAGCTATCTAACTCAGGAAACCTACTGTATCTAATTATGCCCACCTACTTAGTGATCTGATCTATGATCATCAGTGTTACCGATTAATCTCGATCGATCTGGTTTAAATCGGTGACACTGAATCTACTGGAACTTTCTCCCTGGAACCTTGTCTGGTAAACAAGCATATCAAATTAACATGGATATTTACTGTACTCGTCTCTATTGTGAACAACCACTCAATGCGCTGGTCAATTTAGATGATCGTAAATTGCTTGAAACGGCAACCCGACAGCATTGCGCTAGTTGTGGGATGCCATTAGTTTTGGAAGGCCGTTATGTACCGCTGAAATTGTTGCAGCAGGATGAACTAAGCGCGACATTTCTCGGCAAAGATCTCCATGCGCCAGAACTCAGATATTGTACAATCGAGCGATTAGATGTCGATCCTAGTTTTAGTCCTAGTCAAATTGAAACTGCAACAAAGATATTTGACCGAGAAGTTAAAGTCTTGAGTAAACTGGGCGAACATCCCAAAATTCCGCGTCTGATCGATTCATTAGAAATAATTGCACCCACAGCTCCAGATCGTCCGGTGCAGAAGTTTTTATACTTAGTTCAAGAATACATTGACGGTCAAACTTTAGATGCCCAATTACTAGCCCAGGGCAAGTTTACAGCAGCAGAAGTCATTGTTGTATTGAGAGAAGTTGCCAGAATTTTAGAATTTGTCCACTTTCAAGGAGCGATTCATCGCAATATCCGACCAGCTAATATCCTCCGCGACTCACTTGGCAAGATCTATCTGACTGATTTTGGAGCCATAAAGCAAATCAATACGGAGACAGGTGACATCACAGGGGATCTGTCACCACGTAAATCTAAGTCTGGATTCAGACTAGAATACACCCTATCAAATAATTATTTAAGACCAGAAATATATCCATCTTCAGACTTGTATAGTTTAGCTGTAACCTGTATAAACTTACTCACAGGAAAACAGCCTAATGACCTATTTAATATTGACACAAATACTTGGCAATGGCGCACATCAGATCTTCAAGTTAGCGATTTCTTGGGGGCAATTCTCGATCGCATGTTGCAACAACTCCCCACCGACAGATTTGGATCGGCTAGAGATGTATTGGATGCCTTAGATGACAATTTAGGAGCACCAATCTTGAGTATTCCGGCGGATACTTTTAGTGCAAACGAGACTGCGCCTAGCACTCTGATGCTAGATACACCTTACGACGATCCGTTCCAGCTAGACGAGAGTTTCTTGCAGCTAGATGATGACTTTCTCCAGCTCGATCGTGATTTATTCCAGCTAGACGATCGTTTATTTGAAAACGAAAAATCGCCCACCCCACTCAGTACTGCTCCGCTCCAAATCATCCCTAAAATCACCCCAAAACCCGATCGGACATGGCGGAAATTTGGGATTTTAGCAGCGGGAATTGCTGGTGTGAGCGCACTGATTATTCCTGGCTTTTTGCGGTTGTTTGAGCAAAAGCCAACGATGAGCGATACGCTGAATCAGGATGTTCAGACTGCCATGATCCGCCGCAGCAGCAACGGTGAACAGATTTTAGTTGGGGTCGAAGGCAATCGCGATACTGACAAATTTAAGGAATTGAAAAGATTAGGTGTCGCAGCAATTGCCAGCAAAAATTATCCTGAGGCTGTGCTGAAATTGCAAGCAGCCTTAGTTGAAAACCCTAATTCGCCAGAAACTCGAATTTATCTTAATAACGCTCTAGTTGGTGACAAGAAAAGCTATACAATTGCTGCTGCTGCCCCAATTGAAAGATCTCTCGACAGGGCTTCCGAAATGCTGCGCGGATTTGCTCAAGCTCAATCCGAAATCAACCAAGTTGGATCTGTGAATGAAGCTAAAATTAAATTAAGAATAATAGATGATAGTGACGATCCAAAGACAATTGAAAGTATTGCTACTGCTGTTGTCAGTCTGCCAGAAATACTCGGTGTCGTCGGCCACAATCGAAACGATGTCACAATGAAAGCAGCGAAGATCTATAATCGCAAAAAATTAGCTTTTATCGCGCCAATTAGTACCGCCGTCAATTTAACCGGAACCAACAAACCATACGTTTTTCGAGCCAATAACAAGGCAGATGTGATTGCTGGCAAACTAGTTGATCATTTAGTAGATGACGATCTCAAACGTAAAGTAGCTATTTTTTATGTGCCGACTATCGCCTCTAATAATGAATTTAAAACTCAGTTTACCAATAAGCTAGTTGCCAAAGGGGGCAAAGTCGTGGGGACTTTTCCATTTTCCACAGTTGCTGCAACTGCACCCCCTGGGACTGTTCCCCCAGCCTTTGATGCTGAAGCCCATCTGCGACAGGCAAAAAATATGGGTGCCGAAGCAATTCTGTTGCTGTCGGCTGGACGCTCTAATCGTGAGGCTCTCAAGATCCTCAAGCTCAGATGTGACAAATATCCCGAATTGGATGTCTTGAGTGATACTGGTTTGTATAGTGTCAAAACTCTGAAGTCTGGTGGGGCTGCGCGGGGACTAGTGATGATCGTGCCTTGGCAAGAATCAGATAGCAGCCCGCAATTTTCCACAGGTGCCAAGCAATTGTGGAACACCCAAGTTAATTGGGCGACTGCAACATCCTACAACTCGGTAAAAGCCCTGGGTGCCGCCATTAAAGCCCAAGAGTCACCTTCCCGCACTAGTGTGATGAAAAATTTGGCTAAAGATGAATTTATGGGTGCCTCTGGGCGGTTCCAGTTTAAGAATGGTGAGCCAACTGAGCGATATATTTTTGTTAAAGTAGACAAGACTCCCGCTAATTACAAATATTCTTCGAGAATGGGTTATGACTTTTTACCATTTGAGTAAACTCACCGCTCAACTACCACCCAAGTTTTCAACTAGTTTCTAACGCTTGCATTGCATTCTTAATGAGTTGAAAGTAAAACGGCTTAGTAATATCGATCGATTCAATGGGTGCTGCTGGATTAATTAATTCGGCGATCTTTTGACCCTTATTAATTACCAATGCTCCACCGTGCTCATTGATAATTGTGATTTGCAATCTGTCATTAGAGATGCTGCAATCATAATCGCGATCTTGATAATTGAATTGATAAGTTTGGGCTGAAACTGGCAATCTGACGCTGACGACTTCTAGCTCGATCGATTTCAAATCTCTCCAGTTATTTTCCTTGAGCTTGTAAGCAATATCTAGATATTTGGGCAACGGAAAATAATCGCCAAATCGCCATGCGATCGCTTTGATTCCTTTGGGAAATTCTGGCGTATCAACTGTAAACTTGAGATGTCCCTTCCCAACTATTTTTTGCTCGATCACCCGAACATTTGCCGTCCAAAATACCGGATCGGGATTCTCCATTCCACAAGGATGAATGGCATCGATTTGTTCATACAGTGACATATTAATTGCTGCTAAATCTGCCTCTGCATCAATTTTAACTAAATACTTGAGATGCTCTATTTCTAGACATTTGTGAGCAAATTCACTCAACCGCTGTTGGACTTGTTCCAGATTTTCTGTCGGCATCGAAAACCCGCCAGCAGCTCGATGTCCACCGTATTTACCGAGCAGATCGCGACAGTAATTAAGAGCGTCAAATACATTAAACTCAGGAATGCTTCGCGCTGAACCGCGAATGTGGTGTTCATCTTCATTAGTCCCGATAAATACCGGAACACCATAGCGTTCAACTAATCGTGAAGCGACAATTCCAATTACCCCATGATGCCAACCAGGATGAACAATTACTAGTACCCGATTTTGCTTAATATTATAATTACCATTCTCAATCAGATTGATCGCCTCTTGTTCGATCGATGCACACATATCTTGACGCTGTTTATTTACCTGCTCACACTGGATTGCTCTGGCTAATGCCACACCCATATCATCAGTTGTTAGCAAATCAATGATAATCTGCGGATCGTCAATTCTACCGATCGCATTAATCCTTGGCCCTAATCTAAACCCAATATCTTCAGG
>JANNBD010000110.1:0-4276 GCA_031385105.1 Chamaesiphon sp. OTE_78_metabat_374 | reverse complement strand
TTCTGGATGATCGAAGTAGAATGAAGCTGTGCTTTGTTGACCGGATTTCGATCGAGTGAGCTTCACATCAGGAACTACTGGTTCAGTGATGCCTACCGAAAACTGAATTTGCGCCATAATAATTTAGTTAATATTTGGTTAATATTTATCAGTCAACCCATTTTAATCGATCGAGAGTTCCAAAATTGAACCAATTCAATCCCTATGACTGGATCGATCGATCCCTAGCAACCATCGAACGGGCAAATTGGTCGCGATCGACTCAGGTAATTACCAGCTTACCCGGTACTGAGGTGACAATTGACGGACGATCTCTAGTTAATTTCGGGAGTAATGATTATCTGGGATTGGCTGGTGACGATCGCGTAATTCAAGCTGCAATCCAAGCTACTCAATCGTTTGGCACAGGTGCCACGGGTTCCCGCCTGATGAGCGGACACAAGCAGCTCCATCAAGATCTGGAACTGGCGATCGCGACGTTAAAGGGCACTGAAGCTGCCTTAGTGTTTAGTTCTGGCTATTTAGCTAATTTAGGGACGATCGCGGCTCTAGTTGGCAAAAAAGACCTGATCCTGAGCGATAGGCTCAATCACTCTAGCCTCAAAAATGGTGCGCTGTTGAGTGGGGCAAAAATCATTGAATATCAGCATTGTAATGTGGAAGATCTGCGTCACCACCTTCAGCTAAACCGCGCCAATTACCGTCGCTGTCTGATTATCACTGATACTGTTTTTAGCATGGATGGGGATATTTGTCCGGTAGCTGAGATTCAAGCCCTATCGATCGAACATAGCTCGATGCTACTAGTCGATGAAGCCCATGCCACAGGTATATTTGGAGCTACAGGCGCAGGTATTGTTGAAACTGAACATTTAGCTAGTAAAACATTAATTGAAGTTGGCACATTGAGTAAATCCATCGGCAGCTTGGGCGGCTATGTGGCCGGAAGTGCAAGCTTAATCAGTTTTCTCCGCAACCGCTGCGCTAGTTGGATTTATACTACTGGATTATCTCCCGCCGATACGGCTGCGGCACTGAAATCGATCGAGATCATTGCGAACACCCCCCAACTTCGACAACAACTGTGGCAAAATGTAGATTATCTGAAACAGAGATTTAGCACGCAACTACCACAACTACGCTTAATTCCTTCCACATCAGCAATTATCTGTATTGAACTACCAGATGCAGGGACGGCGATCTCGATCGGCAGTAAACTCAAGCAAGCTGGTATTTTTGCCCCCGCTATCCGCCCGCCGACAGTTCCTACCAGTAGAATCAGACTATCGCTGATGGCGACCCATCAACAGTTACAATTACAGCAATTAGTTAGTGCGCTTGAGCTAATATTTACGACGACCGAAGTAAGCTAAAATGTTGTTAAAATAGCTCTACCGATCCGATACTTATTCCCCCATCTAATTCAAGTTTTGACCAAACCAAACTCCCGCTTTGATTTTGAACAGGCAAACCAAGTCACTAAACAATTAGTGAGTCAGATGCCCAAGTGGTTGCGATTGCCATTCATCCGAAGCTGGGTGTTCTGGGCAATTATTACCCTGGGTATTTCTAGCGGACTAGTTTATCTGGCTTTGGGCTTGTTATTAAACCCCAAAGCGGTACCAAATTGTCCCGAAATGTTTGTGCCAATGTCATCGGCATCTTTGCGAGTTTATTGTGGACAATTGGCGGCAAGTAAGCAAACATTGCCCGATTTAATTACGGCGATGAATCTGGTCAAAGATATTGCGCCCAACGATCCTACTCGCAGTTATGTCGAGAGTAATGTGCAGAAATGGTCGCTGCTAATCTTGAGACTGGCAGAAGGTGCTTACCAAGATGGCAACTATGATGATGCCGTCAAAGCGGCAAAGAAAGTCCCTGATACTGTGTCTGCCTATAAAATTGTTCAGAAAAGATTGGGACAATGGGAACAAAATTGGACTAAAGCAGTTGCTTACGATCGCGAAGCCAGAGATTTATTAAATGGGTCAAAATGGGTCAACGCCTATGCAGTAGCCGTCAAATTGACTAGTCTTAACAATCGCTACTGGGCCACAACCAAGTATCAAGAATTGGCTGACATGGTGCAGATCGCCAAGGCTGATAGTTCCAAATTAGATGAAGCGAATCAATTAGTTAAGAGCACCGAGATCGCCTCTTTGCTCAAAGCAGTCGAGATGTCGAATAAGATCGATCCAAAAAGTTTTGCCCATGCTGAAGCTCAGAATATCATCGCTACCGCAGCGAAACAAATGCTCAAACTAGCGACAGTTAAGCTAGATGGTAACGATTGGAAAGGTGCCCTGGAAATTGCGAATAAAACGCCTGAAGCTCCAGCAATTAAAACCGAGTTGCAAAATCTAATTAATCTCGCCCAAGCCCAATCACATGCCGTCAATAGTACAATTGCCGAACTAGAAACAGCAATCTCCTTGGTGCAGAGCATTAAAGCAGATAGCCCCATGTATCAGAAATCCCAGAAATTCTCAACTGCTTGGCAGCTAGAAGTTCAGGATCTGGCTGGACTCCAGCACGCACGCAGTATGGCAGCAACTGGGACAGTAGCGGATCTCCAATCGGCAATTATTACAGCTCAAAATATTCCCAGAAACAACCCACGGGGTAAAGAAGCCGCCCAAGTCGTCAGCGAGTGGCGCAAACAAATAGAAACCGTTGAAGATACTCCCTTTGTTCAAGCTGCTGATACTCTCGCGTCGGGAAATACGATCGAAGGAGTCCAAGGCGCGATCGCTCAATTGAGCCAAATTCGCCCAGGACGCGCCCTCTACGCCTCATCTCAGCAAAAGATCAAGCAATGGACAGCAGACATCCAACGAGCGGAAGATACGCCGATCCTAGAGCAAGCTGAAAGCTTGGCTAGTTCTGGCGATCTAGCAGCGGCGATTAAAATGGCACAGCGAATTGGCTCTGGCAGAGCCATGTCCGCCCAGCGACAGGAGCGAGTCGGTGATTGGCAAGCTCAACTCCAAGCCGCGAATAATGTCGCTGCTGCCCAAAAATTAGCTGAAAGAGGCACCCCCGAAGCCCTCCTCGGCGCAATTCAAGCCGCAGCTAGAGTACCGAAAAGTTCGCCATTACGCGCTCAAGCTCAGTCAGCAATGGACAACTGGGGTGGTCAAATGCTCGAAATCGCTCAAAGCGTTGCCACTACCGATCTCCGGCGGGCAATTTCGATCGCCAAAGTCATTCCCGAACGCACTTCTGCTGCTGGTGCGGCTCAGAATGCTGTTCAACAATGGCAACAGCAACTAGATCAAGCCACCCCGCCAGTCATTAACGATAATGGTCTACCAAATTAGGGATTTAGATTAATCTAAAATCTCAGGAAGATTTACTAATGATCTGTGATCATTACTCACCCCATATAATACTTAACCTCACATCTTGCACCAATAGATACAGACTATTAGTAAGCGTAGATCTTAGGGTACCCATTAAGGGCACCCCTACAGATAACTTGTAGGGGTGCCCCCTGTGGGTACCCTGGATCTACGGTTAGCACTAGTATGTTCAAACTGGTGCAAGATGTGAGTAACTTAAAATCTATTGATGTAGCTGATCTTCTAGCGCATCAGGCAACGTTAATTCAGCGATCGATGTTTGATGAATTTCTGCAATCACACAGGGCAAATGCGCCCCAGCTAATCCTTTTTTAATATGCTCAGGTGTTTGACTAAATAGGACAAACAAGGGATAAAGATGTTCGGCACCTTCGCTGATGATGTGTCGATAATATTGCGGCATGATCCATTCATAGTCATTGCCGAGTAATACCTGTGTCTGTCGCCAGCGAGAGAGCAAATCGGAGAGATCTTCCTCAGGACGCTGAATGAAAATCACAATCTCGCCACCCATTTTGATCTTCCATTCAGGATCGCACATTAGATAAGCAAGATCGCAGGGAATTAAGATTGTTTTGGAGATAGAAGTAATTGGTGAAAATTTATTGAATTGTTGACCTACGGAGACTTTTCTAAGTTTGACAACAGGAAGTGGAATCGTAATTAAACTCTCTTCCGATCGTCTAATACTTGGAATCATTTCTAGATAAGGGCGATATTGTTTAAGCAATATAATTGCTTCATTACAATCACTGTACTTGGCTAAAAGTTGTTCATAATCTGACGGCTGGATAGACATGATGAATTAGTGGATAGTGAATGGTGGATAGTGGATAGTTAATTTCAAAACAATAACTATCTACTATTTTCCACCGGAGCAGTTTTGCCAAAACCTATCAACTTCTTAACCG
>JANNBD010000107.1:0-7043 GCA_031385105.1 Chamaesiphon sp. OTE_78_metabat_374 | reverse complement strand
TCGTCTGTGCGCTATGGTATCGCATCAGCATTGGGTAAATTAGCTAAAACATCAGATATAATTCTTCCCAAAGTAGTTCAATGGCTAGAACAAAATCCGAATGATGGTGGAATTGGTAGCTCGATCGATTGTTTATGGTCGATCGTGGTTGAATGAGTAATGGTGAGGTTCGATCGATCATGAATAATTAGTGGGGTTGGGCGGGTTTGTTTTAATATTGTGGAGAAGTTGCCAATATTTATAGCATAAACCCGCCCCTACAGTCGATCGAGTGAGATTCGATCTCGATTTAGTGTTAGCTAGGATGATAATTTGTAGAAAAAATATTGTTGGGATTCGATCGTCAATAGTCGATCGTAGGGGTGGGTTTATGCTAGAAATTATCGCCGTTACCGATAATGATCGATCGAACCCACCCAACCCCACTAGTATCGATCGATCGTTGTTGAAATCAGGGATGTACTATGGATATCTGATCGCCATCAGAACTAGTGCTTGGGTTAGAATTATGTAACGTAGGAAATTATTCTGGTAGAGACTCGATGCTAAATATCTCACTACCCAACCAACTTATCGATTTTATCGAGCAACAAGCGATCTCTGACGGCTTTGCTACGCCCAGCGAGTATGTGATAAATATTATTGTCCGCGAACAAGAACGACTCGAACAACAACAGCGAGTCGAATCAATGCTGATTGAAGGACTGGATAGTGGCGTACCTAAAGAAATAACCGATGATTTGATGCGCCAACAGTTACGCGAACTGTTAGAAGAAGGGGCGATTGTACGTGCAGCTAGGGATTTATCTATAGTCCAAGAATGGATGCGATCGAGATGTTTAAATTAAATTCCTAAGCACCCCGTATAATATACGGATATAATCAACCCTTCAGCATTTACTACTGTGGCAGCACCAGGAAGTTACAAAGACAGCGTAAACCTACCCCAGACTAAGTTTGACATGCGCGCAAATGCCGTCAAACGGGAACCCGAACTCCAAAAATTCTGGGCAGACGAGCAGATTTTTGAGCGGCTGTCACAGTTCAATCCTGGTGAGATTTTTGTGCTCCATGATGGCCCGCCCTATGCCAATGGTACCCTGCATATGGGTCATGCCTTGAACAAGACGCTCAAGGATATCATCAATCGCTATCAACTGCTCAAAGGGCGCAAGGTGCGATATGTACCTGGATGGGATTGTCATGGACTGCCGATCGAGCTTAAAGTAATTCAGGATATGAAGCCGGAGGAGCGAAAGAACCTCTCTCCACTAGAACTGCGCCAAAAAGCGGCTGAGTTTGCCAAAAAGACGGTGGAGGCGCAGAAACTCGGATTCCAACGGATGGGTGTGTGGGCGGAGTGGGATAAGCCCTATCTGACGCTACAACCAGAGTATGAAGCCGCCCAAATCGGTGTATTTGGACAGATGGTACTAAAAGGATATATCTACCGTGGTTTGAAACCCGTTCACTGGAGTCCTAGCTCCAAGACAGCCCTGGCAGAAGCGGAGCTGGAATATCCCGAAGGACACGTCTCGAAGAGCATTTTTGCATCATTTAAGGTGACACACATTACTGATGCTGCTAGAGCAATTCTGGAGCCATTTCACGAGGATTTAGCTGTCGCGATCTGGACGACTACACCGTGGACGATTCCGGCGAATTTGGCTGTCGCGGTGAATCCCGATCTGAGCTATGCGATCGCCGAAGTTTCTGGGCGGGATGATAATCCTTATAGTGGCTGCAAGTATGCGATCGTCGCCGCCGATATGGTTGAAGGTTTAGCTGCTAAATTAAACCTGAATATGACCACTCGATCGGTGATTAAAGGTGCAGAACTCGAACACTGTAAATACAAGCATCCGCTGTACGATCGAGAAAGTCCAGTGATCATCGGTGGTGACTATATCACCACTGAATCCGGTACTGGTTTAGTACATACCGCACCTGGACATGGACAAGAAGATTATATCGTCGGGCAGAGATATGGGCTAGCAATTCTCGCGCCTGTAGATGGCGATGGCAATTTTACCGAGGAAGCAGGGGAATTATTCCAAGGAGAGAATGTGCTAGGTAATGGTAATCAATTGGTAATTGAAGCATTGATTTCTGAGAATGCATTAATTAAAGCAGAAGACTATCCACACAAATATCCTTACGATTGGCGGACGAAGAAACCAACAATTTTCCGTGCGACTGAACAATGGTTTGCTTCGGTTAAAGGATTTAAAGAAGCCGCGCTCAAAGCAATCTCGGAAGTTGAATGGATTCCCGCACAGGGTGAAAATCGGATCCGTCCAATGGTGGCAGAACGATCGGATTGGTGTATCTCCCGTCAGCGGAATTGGGGTGTACCAATCCCAGTTTTCTATGACAATGAAACTAACGAACCATTACTAACTGAAGAAACAATTAACCACGTTCAAGGTATCTTCCGCGAGCATGGTTCGGATGCTTGGTACTCGATGTCGGTAGCAGATTTATTACCGGAATCCTATCGCGATAATGGACGCAGCTACCGCCTGGGCACCGATACGATGGATGTCTGGTTTGACTCTGGTTCATCCTGGGCGGCGGTTGCCAGTCAGCGGGATAACTTAGTCTATCCAGTCGATATGTACCTAGAAGGTTCCGATCAACATCGGGGTTGGTTCCAGTCTAGTCTACTAACTAGCGTCGCTAATAATGGATTTGCACCATTTAAAACCGTCCTCACTCACGGATTTGTTTTAGACGATCAGGGTCGGAAAATGAGCAAATCATTGGGGAATATTATCGACCCGATGGTGGTCATGGATGGGGGTAAAAATCCTCAGAAAGATCCTGCTTATGGAGCGGATGTAGTTAGGCTTTGGGTATCATCGGTAGATTATTCTACTGATGTTTTAATCGGTTCAACGGTTCTAAAACAACTATCTGATGCCTCCCGCAAAATTCGGAACACAGCGCGGTTCCTACTGGGAAATATCCACGATTTCGATCCAGCCAAAGATGCGGTACCTTACGCCCAATTGCCCGAACTCGATCGATATATGCTCCACCGTCTGAGTGAAGTACTAACCGAAATTACCGAATCATTCGATCGATATCAGTTCTTTAAGTTCTTCCAAACCATCCAAAAATTCTGCATCCTCGATTTGTCTAATTTCTACTTCGACATCGCCAAAGATCGACTATACATCAGCGCACCCACGTCCTTCCGTCGTCGCAGTTGTCAGACAGTCCTGGCAATCGTACTGGAAAATCTTACCCGCGTAATTGCACCAGTCCTCTGTCACATGGCTGAGGATATCTGGCAGTACCTCCCCTATCCTACCCCTTATAAATCCGTATTTGAAGCTGGTTGGGTAAAAGTCGATCCCCAGTGGTCACAGCCTAGTTTAGCCGTCACCTGGGACAAAATTCGGGATCTGCGGACAGATGTAAATAAAGTGATGGAGCAAGCGCGGACTGACAAGTCGATCGGATCTTCCCTCGAGTCCAAAGTATTGTTGCAGATTACTGACCCAATCTTGCACGCTAAATTGGTGGAATTGGAATCTGGATCTGGTGCCAGCACCCAACAGGTACCCGCTATTATATTCCCGCAGCCACAAACAGGTAAAACACCGACGATCGACAGGTTAGTCACTAGTGCGCCAGTTGTATCAGCACTGCAACTATTTAAGAGTGGTGGTAGTGTCATTGTCGAAGCGATCGATGCTACGGTTGAGGTCTACCAGCGAGGATGGCGACTAATCGGTAATATCTTACTGCTCATTTCAGGTGGAGTTAGCCTGTACATTGCGATCGGATTAATCGATCTGGTTAATCGGATTCCATTTGTTGAAACCACGCTCAAGGCAGTGGGACTGATTATGAGTGTCCTATTTGTATCGCGCAATCTCCTCAAAACAGAGCAACGTCAACAAACAATCGATCGAGCGCGGGCTTATTTCAACAGAGCATTGGGCGCACAAGCACCAGTTGTCAGAACAGTAGAACTCCAAGATCCCACTGGCGACCTCAGCGGCACAATGGTAGCTGCTCTAACTCCAGCCGTCGCGATCCCCCGCCAATCTCATGGGAATGGCATTGATGAGCTGCGCTACCTCCTGCTAGCATCCCAAGTTGAACTAATTGATGGTGCTATTAAATTGCAAGGATTGACACATCAAGCAACATTTGAAGGTGGGAAAATCGGCGTGACAACTGCCGATGGAGTCAAATGCGATCGGTGTTGGAATTACTCTGATACTGTGGGGCAAAGTACCGAACATCCTACTGTTTGCGATCGATGTGTGGATGCTTTAGCTGGTAAATTCTAAGTCACGTATGCTTTAGCTTTATAACAAAAGCCCGACTTTTTCAAAAAAGTCGGGCTTTTAAATTAATCAGCTTGAGATTGCCAAGTTTTAGCGGTTCGATCGCGACTAGCCGTAACAATACACCGAGAATCTTGACTGATAGCCATTGCAAAGACTTCCATCTGATGAGTCGATAAGCAGTCTATTTCTTGTCCAGATTTCACTTGCCAAAACTTAATATTTCCATCCCAACTAGCACTAATCAACGTATTACAATCGGCGAGAAAAGATAACGCTGAAATTGTCCAGCGATGGGCTGACAAGGTTTGGACTAGTTTGTGACAATCTACGTCCCAAATCAAAATTAGACCATCATCTCCAGCCGTTGCTAGTAGCTTACCATCAGGACTAAACGCGAGGGTTTTGACAGCTTGAGTATGGTTCGTGAAAATACTTAGGGGCGTTTTAGTTTCCATTCCCCACAAGATCGCTCGTCGATCGCTACTGACACTGGCAAATGCTACCTCGCCCTCGATCGGATTAAAAGCAACCTCATTTACTGCTAGTTGATGAGTTTTAAGCGTAGCTAGATAATCGATCGATCGATTATCACTTAAACCCAGTAACCATAGCTTAATTGTCTTGTCACTACCACCAGAGATCATCAACCGACCATCGGGGCTGATGGCGAGGCAATTCACTTTAGATTGCTGACTATCGATTGAGATTAATTCTGTTAGTTGATCTACCTGCCATAGCTTAATTTGACTAGCTCGATCGCCGCTGAATAGTAATCCCGATTGATGTGGATGAAAGGCGATCGAATCCACTGCTTTTTGATGTCCGGTTAAAGTCCCAATTTCTGCGCCCGTATCAATATTCCACAGCCGAATCGTTTTATCTTCACTGCCCGTTGCCACGATCGATAAATGTGGACTAATTGAGATCGTTTTAACTGCTGCAAATAAACCTTGATGTCCAGTTAAAATGTGCTGACAAGTCCAATTTGGAATCTTCGGCAAGAGATTCGGGGCACAGTCGCGCACTGCTGCGATCATTGCAACTGTTGAACTAAACCGTAAATCGGGGTCTAGATTAATCGATCGATCGAGAATACCAGCGAATTTAGCAGTATTAATTGTGGATGTTTGCGGTTGAGAATGCCAATAATCTCGCCAGATCCAGTCCCGATTAGTGACATCAAATAATTGAAATGGTCTGATTCCAGTTAGGACGTAGATAATGATTAGTCCGATACTGTACAGATCGCTACTAGAGCTAATGCTGCCAGCGATGACTTCTGGCGCACTAAATTCGGGATCGACACCCAGATGATCTGCGGGTAATATCTCCACCCTGAACGGTTGTTCTGAACTGATGATAATTCGATCGGGTGTGATTTGCCCATGACTTGCGGACTGATGAATTTGCGCTTGTAATAATGCCATGAGCAATTCGATCGTCATGGGAAAAGTGAAGATTCGATCGCTGTTCACTAGTTGGGAGAGGCTACAATTTGGCAGATTTTTGGCAAGCAAATCGGGCATGATTTTGACAGCGATAAAATTTGAAGGGCTTCGTCGCCAAGCTGATTGACGGACAAAACTCCTGAAACCTGGAAAACTCGTAGGTTGGGTTGCGCGGAGCAAAACCCAACTAACACACCAACACCCTAGAAATGTTGGGTTTCATTCTTCAACCCAACCTACGATAAAAGATTTGTCCGTCAATCAGGTCGCCAAGTTAAAAAGACTTGCTTCGCTTGACACCCGCCCGCAACTAAAGTGCGGGCTATTAGATAAAGTCCACTTCAGTGGACTGCAAAATTCTCTAGTCCACTTCAGTGGACTTTATTTGGTAGGATTCATCCCCAGGTGGTGCAGAGCGGAGCTAGAAATAACCAGATGGGGATTCTATTCACCATCCACTAATTAACCTAACCCATCAGTCCGTGGATCCTTTAGATCGTGCTTGGGCACAGCCGTGATCGACATTGGCTTCGATCCATTGATCGCCAGATGTGTCACAGTGGGCTTCTCCTCGACAACTGTGGGTAATTCAACCGGAATCGAATTAGGCTTTTGTGCCCACATTCCCAAGAGAGCATCGACTAAACCATTACCGCCATTGGCTCCAGCATTTGTCACCGATACCTGAGGCACGATCCGCACGTTGCCCTCGCCGACGATTTGCATCACTTGGATTGCACCGTAGGTTTGTTCGCCCAGGGCAGTCACCCCAGCCTTGTAAGCATCGGCTTTGGCTTGACCGATCGATCGAATCGATTCGGCTTCCCCTTCAGCTTCCTTGACCTTAGCGGCAGCTTGGAGTTCAGCGATGTTCACACCTTGCTCGGCGGTGACAACTTGGTTTTGGATTTCGGCGAGGGCAGTGGCACGGACGAGTTCCTGGCGTTGAACTTGGGCAATTTGCTGAACTTCGTAGGTTTTTTCTTGCTCCTGGGCGATTTTGCGATCAGTCAGGGTTTGCATCAATTCTGGTGGTGGCGCAATCATCCCAATCAGGGTATCTACCGCCTGCACGTCGTATTGCTTCAGGGCTTGACGAATGTGTTCGGCGGCTTCGGCTTGGCGTTCGCTCCGAGCGGTAAGGAAGTCGAGGATCGTGTATTCCTGAGCAGCGTTACGGAAGTAGTTGGCGACAATTGGGCGCAATACCTGGTCGATCAGGTTTTGCATCGAACCGAGGCGTGAGATTACCTTTGGCGCATCTAGGGCACCAATGTGGATGATTTGG
>JANNBD010000098.1:0-4837 GCA_031385105.1 Chamaesiphon sp. OTE_78_metabat_374 | reverse complement strand
CTAGCATCACCAAAACTAGCCTTAACGATATCTTCGATCGATAAAGTCGCCATTGGCGTATCTTTGACGAGATTGTTGAGGTTGGCTACATAAGTAGCGTGGTGCTTGCCATAGTGAAACTCAAACGTTTTGGCAGACATGTGTGGCTCCAAAGCCGTGACATCATAAGGTAAAGCTTCTTGTACAAACGCCATTAGGGATGCTCTCTATAAAATTAATGTTCTCACTTATTGCTGACTATAGCAAATTTAACCAGGCGGCGCGAGGTTTTAGCGCGATGGATTCTGTGTCAGTATGGCTCTAGCTAATCTAGTCAGCAACTAGCAAAATCTGATAACTAAGCTGTTTGGCTGAGATAAATACATCAAGTGGCGGTTCGCAACAGGTAAATTTACGGGTAGTATTAATTACATTAGTTACCCAATAACTACTGCAACCGTAGATCGCTCCTCACAGACGATCTATTTTTTATTGGCTGGCGATTCTCCCAGGAGAGGCTATTACCTATCGGTAGGCTATCGCCAACGCCAACGAGATCAAAAAATGTCAAAATAGAATACAAATCCCAGACTTAACATCAGCTAGAATTGCCATGCAACCAAATATTGAAATCTATACATGGCGAACTTGCCCATTTTGCATTCGGGCGAAAGCTTTGCTCAAAAACAAAGGTGTCGAATTTACGGAATATTCGATCGACGGCGACGAGAATGCCCGTTCTGAAATGTCCAAGCGAGCTAATGGCAAACGTTCTCTGCCCCAGATATTTATCGATGATGCTCATATCGGTGGTTGTGATGATATCCACGATCTAGACGCTCATGGAAAATTAGATGGCTTACTTGGCATCGCCTAGTTGACTTCAAACCAAAAAGCAGCAGGCACCTCATATATGCCTGCTGCTTTTATTTTTATGGGTACGGAGGGACTCGAACCCCCGCTCCTCAGGACCGGAACCTGATGCTCTATCCACTGAACCACGTACCCTTAGCTGAAGCTATATAATAGCACGATTAGCAAAATTAAACTATCGATCAAATTAAGAATGACCAAAAACAAAGTGGCTGCGATCATTGAAGACGGCAACCACTTTAACAGGCTATATGATGCGGATGGGGAGACTCGAACTCCCAAGGACAAGTCCACACGCACCTCAAGCGTGCGCGTATACCAATTCCGCCACATCCGCTTGTAAAATTTTCTTGAGGTGCGCTTTATGCGCTTTGCTAAGATACCACTATTTAGGGAGCGGGTCAATAGGCTAACTCTGAGACAAACGCTTAACTTCTACCCCGCCCAACATTTTGTCCGCATCCCAGAGCAAGTCGGGAATTTTGGCGGCATGGGGACTATTCGCGAGACAAGCAGCGAAATCTAGATCCTTAACATTTGTCGCTTTCGCACCTGGAAACCAGTGTCCACCGTTTTCGAGCAGGTTGTAACGCATCTTGCCATACTCAACCATGTCATAAGCGATCGCCAGATTCCGCAGCCAGAGGATCGTGTGCATATTGATATCCCCAGGCGTGTCTGTATGAGCTGGTAAGCCTTCTCTCCATGTGTTTACCCACTCTACCCCTAGTTTCTCAGTAGCGGCACGTTCTAGCCGATCGATGATGGGCGGCAGCAGTTCGGCGGCGCGGGCGAGGAGCGGTAGGGTTTTGAGATGTTCATCAAAATCGCTGGGTGTAGCTGCACCAACGCTGAGGGTATGGATTTGGGGGTGACTAAGACAGAAAAGATTGTTAAATACAATCGGGCTGAGTGGCTGGCAGAGTTCGACTAGTTTTGCTGATGGTTGATTGAGCAACCCACCTTTATTGGTAGGGCTAATCACAAATACGCCCATGTCGTGGCGAGTTGCGGCTTCGACTGATGCCCAATTAGTTTGATTAATATAGTACCAGTGGAGATTGACGTAATCGAATTTATCACTCTCGATCGCCTCTAGGATAATTTCCAATGGTGCGTGGGTGGAGAAGCCAATCGATCGAATCTTACCCTCAGCCTGAAGTTGTTTGGCTACTTCCCAGCAGCCCCCATCACGTAGGGAGAAATCTAGGGTGGTTCGATCGTTAATTCCATGCACGCCAAACAGATCGACGTATTCTAAATTCAGCCGCGACAGGCATAATTCAAACGTCTTCCGAAACTCTTGCGGATCGGCAACAGGTGCAACCTTCGTCTGGAAAATAAAATCCTGGCGGTTTAATTTTGGTAAGATCTGACCGAGCTGAACCTCTGATGAACCATAGAATCTAGCCGTTTCAATATGAGTGATGCCAACTTCTAGCGATCGACGAATTGTCGCTTCCAGGTTAAGCTGATTCTCGTCAGGAATTTCCGACATCGGCAGATCTTGCCATTTGTGTTGGTAGCGCATTCCCCCACAGGAGAACACAGGCATCTGTAACTCAGTCCGACCAAAACGACGATATTCCATAGTTAATTTATCTTTGATTATTTATCGAATAGAGATTCTCGCCAGTAGATCGTTGACTGCTGTTTCGCCATCAACACCTTCACCTCGTTCGAGTGAATCAATTCCTGCTTGCGCCTGTGTACGAGTTTGAATCACCCAAGACTGATAAGACTGCCCATCCGTCTCTAATAGCCTCGACGCCACTTGAACCACCTCATCAGCCGTTTGGAACCTGCCAGTCGCAATCAAGTTGGCGACAATCGTTTCTTGCTCGGAATTTAGCGTGATGCTCATAGCTGGAAAGAAATGAGATATGAATGCTTTCCTAGTTTAGCAAACTCTTCTTGCTCAGATCGTTACGGTCGCTGAAGTAGTTTACGTTTTACACGTCTTTCAGAAGAAATCTAAGTCAGGCATCGCAACCCCAAAAACAGATATCGACCTAATTGAACGTAGATTGAAACTAGCACAGGAACATTATCAGGAAAATTATGACAGTACAACCCTTTGATACCGAGCAGAATATTGAATTTGAACTCAGTCGTGGTAATGTCTTCGCAGATATGAGTTTTGAGAATGCGGAAGAAATGCTGCTCAAATCTGAACTAGTTCGACAAATCAATAAAACAATTAAGGCGAGAGAATTAACTTCAATCCAAGCCAGAGAGCTACTAAGTTTAGAGGAGGAAGTATTCTCTAACCTAAGTAAAGGCAGATTAACAGAGATGACACTCGAAAATCTATTTCGATATCTCAATATTTTAGGCAGAGATTTAGAGATTGTTTTGAAGCCTCGATCAACTTCTAACACACAAGGCAAATTGAATGTGACAGTTATCTAATCTTTTTAGTAAGCCACATTTTGCTGATAAATATTTAAGACAATATGTACAAATTTGCGGCGGCTTCAGCAGATGAATCGGTCGTGTTTGGCTCCGCTTGTCCTGGGTATGCTGATGAGGGGGTTAGGCGGTGGATTGAGTATATGATCGATCAAGATATTCGACGTGTCTGCTGTTTATTGACTAAACAGCAGCTCGATCGCTATGGTGATTTACTAGGTAGTTACCGACAGGCTTTTGGAAAAGAACATGTTTGTTGGGCACCAATTGAAGATTTTAGCTTGGTGACACCAGAACTGCTGATCGATCGAATTGTACCTTTTTTAGCCATATCAGACCGACAGCAGCAGAAAGTAGTCGTGCACTGCTCTGGCGGCGTTGGGCGGACTGGACATATCTTAGCCGCATGGCTGGTTGTTGGACGGGGATTTTCTGCTAAATTGGCAATTGCGGCTGTCTGTCAAACGGGGCGAAATCCTTATGAAGCAATAATTGCCGCACCATTTAAAGGGCGTAATCCGTGGCAAGTCGCAGTGGAACTCAAAATACTGTTGTCATCGAGCCGTGAGCCATAATATTTAGCTGGATCGAGAAAAAGACCGAAAATTAAGCAAATTCTGGATAATCGGTTATCAACACAATCCCCACCAGTCGCCAACAAGTTACCATAGATACATATAAAGTAATGCTAGTGGAATAACGATATGGTTCAGTCCCAATATTCAGGCGGCGGGGATAGCTACTACCGGACTCCACCCCCAGATTTACCCTCATTATTGTTAAAAGAGCGGATTGTCTACATGGGCGGGCCATTAGTCTCCTCCGATGACTACAAACGGCAGATGGGCTACGATCCGACCAAATTGCTGATCGCCCAATTGTTATATCTCCAGTTTGACAATCCTGATAAACCGATTTACTTCTATATCAACTCCACGGGGACATCCTGGTATACTGGCGACTCGATCGGCTTTGAAACCGAAGCGTTCGCGATTTGCGATACGCTGGGCTACATCAAGCCACCTGTGCATACGATTTGCATTGGGCAGGCTATGGGTACCGCTGCGATGATTCTTGCCGCAGGGACTAAGGGGTGTCGCGCAAGTCTCCCCCACGCCACGATCGTCCTCAACCAGCCCCGTAGTGGCGCACAGGGTCAAGCCAGCGATATTCAGATTCGAGCAAAGGAAGTGATCGACAACAAAACTGCGATCTTGGATATCTTTGCCCACAGTACTGGGCAATCAGCGGAGAAAATCGCCAAAGATACCGATCGAATGTTGTACATGACTCCCACCGAAGCCAAAGACTACGGCATCATCGATGTCGTCCTCAATAGTGCGAAAGATCTACCAACTGCGATTCCAGCGTTGGTCTAAGGATGGATGGGCGAATATTAGAAAGTGAGTGGTAAGCCTAAAACCTAGATGGTGGGCATTGCCCACCAACTAGGTTTCAGGTTTACTACTTACTTTTTCATATTCACCTATCCGCTGATTTCGAACCTTTAAACTAAGGCAGGAATAGCTGTAGGCAAGTCTTTCGCAATATTAATAACGATATCGATGATGCC
>JANNBD010000094.1:0-6053 GCA_031385105.1 Chamaesiphon sp. OTE_78_metabat_374 | reverse complement strand
ATAATATTTTTTTCACGCTTGGGTCCTTGATGTCACAACAATTGGTTAGGGAAATGGGGTGAAAAAAATATTATTAGTAGACGATGATAAAACGCTCCAAACCGTACTGACACGGTATTTAGAAAAGCGCGGCTATTCCGTCCGCGTGGTAACTTCTGGAGTTCAAGCATTAAAACTTTTTGCTCAAGATCCACCCGATTTAGTGGTGTCGGATATCATGATGCCAGGGATGGACGGTCTAGAATTTTGTCGCCGCTTGCGGGCAACTAGACCGGGGCAATTAGTCCCATTCATCTTTTTGACTGCAAAGAAAGATCTAGAAGACCGGATTCAAGGCCACTATATTGGTGCTGATGACTACATCACCAAGCCGTTTGAGCCACTAGAGCTGCTGGCCAAAATCGAAGCTCAACTCGAACGTTCGCGCCGGATCCACTCTGAGATGGTGCGGTTGATGCAAAAAGTACCTGAAGATAACGATGCGGGTGAATACAGCGATAACCTGAGTGATGCTGCCGCTCCAGCTAAAGATCTTGAGCCAGAAGAAGATCTACCCCTAACTCCAGCCGAAGCACGGGTATTTTGGGAAGTGATCCAAGGTTTGACAAATAAGCAAATTAGTCAACGTTTATTTATTAGCCCTCGGACAGTTCAGACCCATCTGAGCAATATTCTCACCAAGTTAAATCTAGAAAATCGCTCCCAGTTAGTTCGATTTGCCTTTGAGCATGGCTATCGTCCGCCGCAAACTCAGAAGGAAGAAAGAGCCGCTGAAGCTAGAGGATAATTAATTGATCATTAATAGCTGGTGACGGAGCAGTTTTACTAATTCTGGTAGAATATAGAAAACACTTTAATAGTAGGGCTGTTATAATAGCAGCCCTATTGTTTTGGCTAGATTATTTTATATCACTGTTGATAATTTTATGACTGACCCTATTGATACGCTAATTAACTCAGAAAATAAAGGCGATCGAATTAAAGCTCTAAACTTAATTCGAGAACTCGAACCAGGGATTGCTTTTGGTTATATTAAACAATTGGTGATGGATAATAATACCCGCGTTCGATATGCGGCAGTGAGCCAATTAGCAACATTAGGATCGCACAATTTAGCTGAGAGTTTGATTGTTTTACGCGATCGATTGGTCAACGATCCAGAACCCGATGTTCAAGCCGCAGCAGCAGATGCAATCGGCGCGCTCAAATTGACGGATGCTTTTGAAGACCTGCAAAATCTTTATGAGACTACGCCGGAATGGTTGGTGCAGTTTAGTATTGTGGCGGCACTGGGTGAATTGGGCGACTCGCGTGGTTTGCAACTGTTGAAAACTGCGCTGACAAATGAAACTAGCCTCGTCCAAACTGCGGCAATTGGTGCGATTGGTGAGCTGGGAAATCCTGATGGAATTGAGAGTCTGATCCCATTTGTTACCAATCCTGACTGGCAAATTAGATATCAGCTTGCGCGATCGCTACGGAATTTGGGTGGCGATTTAGCTGCTCAAAATCTAGCAATCTTAGCAACTGATTCGGTCGAACAAGTTGCCAAAGAAGCACAGGGAATTGGTTAGAAGTTACTAATTAAAACTACTCGTAGATTAATGATTATCGACTGTCAATTGGTCGTTACAAATTAGTTTGATGCTGGGACAAATTCGTCGAAATATAGCCGGAAACCGATTTAAAATAGCTCTAGTTGTGTTGGTGGCGATTGTCGCTCCGCCTACTTTTCATCTAGGGTTAGCCGCTTGGCAAGATCGTCCCATACAAATCGCTCGATCTTCAGGGATTGTCGAAGATGCAAGTCACCTGAATCAGACTCAGATGAATGTTGTAGCAGTCTCTGGTGATTTGGCGGCGGCAAAAGTGCAGTTACAGCAAGTTCTCCAAGTGGCGAGGGCGCAATCCAAACAAGTCACAATTGCTGGTTCGCGGCACACAATGGGTGGGCAGACGATGTATCCCCAGGGAATTGCACTGGAGATGAGCCAGTTTAGGCAGATGCAGCTAAATCCTGACACTAAAATTTTAACGGTACAGTCGGGAGCAAAATGGGCTGAAGTTATTCCTTATTTGCATCAACACGGATATTCTGTTGCGGTAATGCAGTCGAATAATGACTAGATCGGGATACTCTGCTCCGATATGCCGATCGAGAAATGTTTGGTTTAGTAATGTTATTTCATCAGGAACGGGATGCCGTAGCCGATCTCGAAATGCAAGTTCTAACTCAAGCATTAATCGACGCTGCACTAGTAGTAGGCGGCAGATATTATTTACCCTATCGTCTGCACGCCACGCCCGAACAGTTGACCAGAGCTTATGCTCAAGCACCGAAGTTTTTTGAACTGAAGCGCAAATATGACCCAGATGAAATGTTCCAGAATTACTTCTATACCAAATATGGTAAGTTCAATCAATCGAAGCTCGAACTTACAAACCCGCTCTCTAGATCGAATCTATTTCTGATTCAAGATTTTCGATTGCCTGAATCCCCCGTGGATCTCCAAGCTTGAGTAATGCAGATTTGGCATCATCTCTCACCCCCAAATCTGGATCTTCTTCTAATACTTGAATTAGTGCATCCACCGCAGTTGCATACACCACGTTTGATGGCAACTCCCGACACAACCTGCCCAACGACCAAGCACAATTACTTCGCACAGCAGCTAATGGATCATTGACCAAAGCTTGGATAATCGGGGGTACGGTGGCGATCACAGCCTCATAGCTCAGATCTGCGGCTTGACCGAGGGAACTAGCTGCCCAGAGCCGTACGGCTGAAATATCCAGCTTGAGAGCGCGTAATAGTGGCTTGAGGGCGCGACGATCTTTGCAGTTGCCCAAAGCCCACACAATTCCTTTTCGAGCATAACCGTTCCAATCTCGATCGAGTTGATTGATCAATGGTTCCACCGCTTCAGGACTAGGATTTCGGCCCAGCGCATAGCTAGCGGCAACTCTTACTAGCGGACAAGGATCTGTTAACAGTCGGATCAAATGGGGAATAGCACGGTCATCTTGAATTTCACAAAAAGCTCTTGCCGCCAGCATTCGTTGGGCTGTAATTGGGTCAGAGAGTAATAACAACATTTCCGCTGGATCTGGCTTGAGCGGTTCTGGAGTCGCATCCAATACAGCCAAAGGATCTAGATCGTCAAAAGGGCTGTCTAGGTCGATATCGTCCTCCAGAAAGTTCAGATCTTGTTCATAAGCCATAATAACTAGTCTAACCCTTGCCTGTTGCTGCTTCCAACATTATACCAAAGTAGATGACCAGAAAGGACTGAGAGATTGGGAGACTGGCAACGCCCACAAAAGGGTAGGGGTAACAAATGAGTTACCCCTACCCTTTTTTGTTATCAATTATCAACTATCTTACCAACCACTTCTCGACCTAACCATCCAGTATTTTGAGCGAGAGATTTGAGATTAGATTGAGTTACGATCTGAGTAGCTTTGGTGTCAAAAAGAATGAGCTGAGTCGGTGGAGATTGATGGAGACATTGAGCGGGCTTGGTACTGAGTGCCGCCCATAGTTCTAGAGCTGATAATTTACCGGAAACAACCAGATGTTGCCACAGTAAAGGTAACGCTAATTCTAACCCGATCGAGCCAGCCGGAGCTTCACCAAAGGCTACGGTTTTTTCTTCATAGGTATAGGGACTATGATCGATCGCGATCGCATCCAACACGCCTAGTTTAATCGCCTCTGTCAAGGCTATACGGTCATCTGGCGTGCCTAAGGGTGGATCGAGCTTGAGATTGGGGTCGTAGGTGGCGAGGTCGGTTGTATCAGCAATTAGGTGCAACCAGGTGGTACTAGCGGTAATTGGTACCCCCCGCTGTTTGGCGGCGGCAATAATTTCGACACCGCGACGGGTAGAGATCCGCATCAGATGTGCGGGTGTGCCAATATCGGCGATGATTTCGATCAGTGCGGCGAGGGCAGCGGTTTCACTACTGACAGGATCGACGGGTAAACCATATTTGAGCGCGGCTACTCCCGATCGAGCCAGACCATTACCACGCAGTGATCGATCGAGGGCGTATAATCCGATCGGGCGGTTGAACGGTTGGAGATATTCCAGCAGGCGACTGATCAGAGTGGGATTGGAGATTGCGAAACCATCCGCCCAGCCCACAATATTAGCAGTGCTGAGTTCGGCAAGTTCGGTCATCGTTTTTCCGGCGACCCCCTCTGTCAATGCACCCCAATAGCCAAGCTGGGGACAATTGGGAATTTGGGCGGAGATTTGGTGATACTCTCGATCGATACTGGTGACACTGCTGGCTCGATCGAGTGCAGGTAAGGTATCGGGTAAGATATTGACATGGACAAATCCACCTGCTTTGGCAGCTAGCAGCAGGGATTCGATCGATTCTCGTTCTTCATGTCCAGGTGTGCCGCTATGACTATACAGATCGACTAATCCAGGCGCGAGGATCAGGTGTTCTCCGTGGCTAATTGTTAAATCTGTCGTTAAATCTGTTGGCAGCTCGGTTGTGGTGGAAACTTCTTGAATCACACCATTAAGCACTAGAACATCAGCTACTCGCTCTGCTTGCGAAATTGGATCTAGTACTCTCACCTGTTGAAATAATTGGTTCATCGGTTCTTAATCTGTCAACAAGCCTATTGCCTGTAATTTTGGCTCTAGAATGATCGCATTTAATTGAGAGTTAGACAGAGACGGAAACAAGGGCTTTTTCAGAGCAGCCCTTATTTCTCGCAGTAATGGTCTAAATTGATTGACTTTCCTACAATGCGCCAGCGGCGGTTTTGTCGAGAATTCCGCCAGCAGAAAGATGACTAGTGAGATTGAGAGCTTGAATCACAGGTTGACCTCCAATTCCATCGGGATAGTCGATTACCGTCACTGCACCATTACCCTGCTTAATCTTCCAGATGTCCGCCAAACCCAATCCGAGTAGATTGCACAGCAATACTTTATTTGTCGCGTCATGAGCAACAATGATCCCCGTTTGAGGTTGATTTCCGACAAGAGCGATAATTTTTTGCCAAGCGGCGGTTGCTCGCATCCAGACATCCTGGAGATTCTCACCTTCAGGCATTTGGACAGATTCGGGGGTACTTTGCCAGCGTTCTAGTTCACCTGGATATTCAGCTTTGATTTCGGCTTCAAATTTGCCTTCCCACAGTCCATGTCCAATTTCGCGCAGATCCGCATCTTCGTTTAATGTTAAGTTCGATCGATCCTTGAGAATAATTTGGGCAGTCTCTTTCGGGCGTAACATCGGACTGGTAAATCCAAAGTCAATCTCAATGGTTTTTAAAAA
The DNA here is from genome assembly GCA_031385105.1 of Chamaesiphon sp. OTE_78_metabat_374. GTDB lineage: Bacteria > Cyanobacteriota > Cyanobacteriia > Cyanobacteriales > Chamaesiphonaceae > Chamaesiphon. The sequence goes on along the minus strand of JANNBD010000094.1, from coordinate 749 downwards.
TTCTGCGGCTAGACTGGCTTGATTGCGTCCATTATCGTTGAGTGGGACATCAATCTGACCTTGAAATTTGCCTGCGCGGTTCCAGTCGGTTTCACCATGACGGACAAGTAAAAAGCGAGGACCGCGACTTTGGGGGCGGAAGGTCGGCAGTTTTTGACCGAGATGGCTAGTTTGATTGAGTGATTCTAGTTGGACGTTTTCGCCCCAGCCACCGCTAAAGTTTAGGACGGTGACACCGCAATTTGACTGCTGAATGCTGTGATAAAGATGGGCAGGTATCCCCAATGCCGTACTGATGAGAGCGCGGTTGATCCCATTGTGCGCGACGATCAGAATCGTTTGTCCTTGGTGCTGGGGGATAATTTTTTGCCAGAATGTGGCTGCTTGAGTGTACAAGGATAGGACTGGAAAAAATTCTTGCTGACTGCCATCTGGTTGGGGTGCCAACATTTTCAGTTCGTGGGGATGCTCTTTCCAGACTTGATACTGCTCGGCGTATTTTTCACGCACGTCTTGATTGAGCATAGTTTCCCACAGTGGCAAGTCGATCTCGAGTAATCGATCGTCTGCCTGGAGCAAATCCTGCTGTCCTAGACTAGCGAGGACGATTTTTGCCGTTTGCTGTGCTCGTTGCAGCGGACTACAGTAAGCAGCATCAAATTTTAACCCTTGGAATGCTCCGCCTGTGAGTGTAGCATCTGCCTGACCGCGATCGGTCAACACTGACAAATCACTGCGTCCTTGGATCC
>JANNBD010000063.1:0-7366 GCA_031385105.1 Chamaesiphon sp. OTE_78_metabat_374 | reverse complement strand
GAATATCCAGATTTTTCAGTTGATTTAAAGAGATCGACTACAACATTACTGAGGAAAATCTCATGATTGAACGTGGGTCTAAAGTTCGGATTTTGCGATCGGAATCTTACTGGTTTCGGGAAGAAGGTACCGTCGCGGCGATGGACAAAAGCGGTATTAAATATCCGGTAATTGTCCGGTTTGACAAGGTAAATTATGCAGGTGTAAACACAAATAACTTTGGATTGCACGAGCTGCTAGAAACAGCCGCACCGACGGCAAAATCCAAATCGACAGCCTCGTCTGGAGGTAAGCAGACAACCATCGAACCAGCTACCCGTCGGACAGGACAAGGTGATATGAAAGCAGATGTTCGCCCAGGTGCAGATCCCGAATCCGCAGCCGTAGACGATCCAACTGTTGAAGGATCACCAAATCAAGGAACAGAATCAAGATAAATTATAAGCGGGGCAATTTACATATTGCCCCGCTCATAATCCATCTTTTGATAGAGTGAGCAATCTATCTTTAGGTGCTAGCAGTTCGTCGGTGAGGATTGATACGATCGAGAGGTCGTAATCAGAGGCTTCACAAATCATGATTAACTTAATCAACACGATCGAGAATGCGCTATTATCTTTCAAACTAAAACTATTTCGTCAAGCCGTACTGAGTTTTGTCGCGATCGCGCTGTTAGTTACAACTACTGCCTGCAACAGCTCTGAAGTAACTGCCAAAACAAATTTAGATAATCCACCCTCAGGTAAAATTACTGAGCTGTACAAGCCAATTACGCCAGAGGTGGGCGGGATGAATAACTATAGTGATGTTGATCCGCGCGTCGATACTTCTAAAGTAGATGCTAAAGCCGATCGATTGATTAATCAAGCAAAAGGTTTGGAGCGCAAAGATACAAATCCTTTGCAGCAAATCAAGCAGGAATTCGATCGCAAAGGAATTCAAGAAAGAGTTGAAGATGCGGCTGACAGTATCCGTGAATCGGCTGAAGAAACCGCCGATGGTGTCTCGAAAGGTACTCGCAAGGGGCTGGCAAATGTCAAGGAAAATGCCAAGTCATTTAAAGATGATGTAGAATCTGCTGCTAAAAAAGGGTATTAATATCAAGAGAAGATCTGTAGGGGCGGGTGTCTTTTGCCGATTTATTAATCAAGACAATAAATAACGAGGTTAAAATGTTTCTTCAAAACAAAAGTTCGGCTACGCTGATCGAAATTACAGATCTGGAAACTTTATTCAATCCGCTTCGCAATGAGATTGAGGGGAGAATTCAAGAAGGAGAGGAGGAACAAGATCCACAGCCTTTCCCCAAACAGGACTTAACATTTGCTTCTGGAGAGGACTTGCCACGGTGCTGGATCGATCCAGATTATCGCAATTAGTTTGATGATTTTGGCCAAGTAAAATAAAAGGCGGTACCTTTACCTAGCTCAGATTCTAATCGAATCGTACCGCCTTCAGTTTCAATGATCTTCTTGACAATTGCCAACCCAATTCCCGTACTATCAGCTCGATTTTGCGGGTTGACTGTTTGGAAAATCGTGAAGATTTTAGCGTGATTTTCTGGTGCAATGCCTGGGCCATCATCAGTGACTCCAAATTCATAAAAATTGTCACCTGCTTGGCAAGAAATCTGGATTAATCCATCAGATCTGTCGTGATGTGCGATCGCGTTGCCAATTAAGTTGGTAAATACCTGAAACAAGAGTATTCGCTTGGTGTTAAGGGTGGGTAAATCGGGCGCAATCAGGATGGAAAATGTTGGTGGTGGAGCTAGGGAATCGATCGTCTCAGCGAGTAATTCGGCGACTGAAACAGGCTCAATTGATTCCTCCGTGCGCCCAATTCGGGCATAGTCGAGCAGTCCATCGATCGTCGCCGCCATCCGCTCTACTCGGTTGCGGAGTAATGTCAGTTGGGGTTGATTGTCTGCAAGTACCTTGCCCTCCAAGTCATCTTCAATCCACTGGGAGAGATTAGAAACTGCCCGCAGGGGGGCTTTGAGATCGTGAGAGACAATATGGACAAAGTTGTCTAGTTCCTGGTTGCGCGCTTCCAGAGCGGCTTTGGTTTGTTTGCTCTCTGTAATATCGCGGGCGACCGCATACCATAAGTTGCTTTCGATGTAGGGGATCGCATTCCACGATAGCCACCGATAGGAACCATCTTTGCAGCGATAGCGATTCTCAAAACCCACCTCCATCTCACCTCGGCGCAAAGATCTAGCCCCAGCAATCGTCTGTTCTACATCGTCGGGATGCACGAAGTCCAGAAATGGCTGCGCCATTAATTCGGCACTAGTGAAACCCAGAACTCGCTCAAAAGCTGGATTTAGCCGCACGAAATATCCTTCAAAACTTCCAGTTGCCAGCAGATCGATCGATAAATCGAAGAGTCGTTGGCGGAGCCTCTCCTCTGGAGAATCGCGCTCTTGTTCGGTTTCGACGAGCTTATCTAAAGATGACTGCAATAGCTCGCTAGACTGCTGCAATTGCAGCCGCAATTGGGCATTTTGGATCGCGCTAGCAACCGCTGACTGCAATCGCAATGGCGTGAGGTCAAACGTCGCTATATAGTCTTGTGCGCCTAGTTTAATTGCTTGTACCGCAATATTTTCATCACCTCTGCCCGTAATCATCACCACAGGCGGACTGTCTCCATGACTCTGAGCCTGGAGCTTGGCGATAAATTCCAGCCCATTCCCGTCAGGGAGAGAATAATCAAGCACAATCGCATCAATTTTGCTCGTTGACGCATGATCTACCGTAGAGATCCGGTACAACTCTATCCCCGCCTGCACCGATGCTGCTTCCAAGATGCGGTAGTCACAACTTGAATCAGTCAGCAGGAACTGGTGAAATAGCTCGCGGTGTGTTTGCAGATCGTCCACAATCAGCACCGTATAGGTTGGATGAGTCATGGTAGATGTTGCAAGCAAGTGTAAATGAAACTATGACACAACCTTACTAGATCCCTGAATCGATCGAAGTTTATCACTACTAAATTTAAGAATTGACCGATAAACCTACACCTTTTGGGAGAGGAATTATCGTTGTTCTTGTTGATATTATTGATCGCAAGGCTATGGTTTATTTAAATTTATCTGCGATATTCGATCGCAAGCGATAATCATGAAAAATTTCATTTCCGACTCGATCAATAAGATTGCTGCTTTGCTAAAAAAAATGCGGTTTAGTCAAGTTCCAGCGGTGCTGATGGTTGGTCTCATCCTTTTAAGCACCAACATCGATCCGGTTCTGAGCAAGCAAGACGCGATTGGTAAAATTGACAAGATGCTTGAACAGGATCGCGATCCAAATCGCCCCAAAACAACCGCCGAATGGCAGCAACAGGCTCGTGAAACCAAAGGTCAACCTGGTGAAAAGCTGAAAAGAATTGGTGAACAATCCGCAGATGCAGTCAAAGAGTTTGGATCGATGTATCCAGAAGTAGCTAAAAATAGTGCTAAAGAGTTGAAAAAAGAACTAAAGCAATAGAGCCATAAATAAACTCTAACTATGAACTTAATTGTTCATAGTTAGTTTTATAATCAAAATTATTTCAAGACAAAAATTAAAAGTTTATCAAAAGGCTATTGCTTTTGGCATTTACTTGCCGGAGGCATAAACATGACCATACCGCCAACGAGAATTCATCACTCAAACTAATCAATTATGTCCCAACTTAAAGCAGTAATTTTTGGCGCGATTGGCACGATCGCCGAAACATCCGAGATCCAGCGTCAGGCATTTAATCTGGCATTTGCAGAAGCCAGACTTGACTGGAACTGGGATGCCGCAACCTATCGCGATCTCCTGAAGACAAATGGTGGTCAAAATCGGATCCGCGCCTATCGCGACCGGATTGCTGAACCTGAACTGAACGCAAATCCGTTCCGCACCAGCATTACCGATTTTCAGATTGTCGCACTTCATCAAGCCAAGACAAAGCACTATGTTGCGCTGCTAGAAAATACGCCGATACAGCCACGCACGGGCGTGGTAGAGCTGAGTGAAGCCTGTAGACAAGCTGGAATTCCGGTGGCATTTTGCACCTCGACGGCAATCGAGAATGTCAATGGGATCGAGACGGCATTATCTGGCTTATTGCCATTTGAGCAGTTTGCAACAATTGTGACTAGTAGCAAAATCGATCGACCAAAACCAGCCCCAGATGCTTATTTTTATTGCCTCCAGCAGCTCGGTTTGACTGCCGATCGGGTAATTGCGATTGAAGATACTCCCGCTAGTCTTACCGCTGCTAAAACCGCTGGGATTACCACCATCGCCACCCCTGGGGCAACTACCTCAGACCAGGATTTTGCTGCTGCTGATTTGGTTGCCGCAGATTTGAATGACATCACCATCGATCGGCTGTCAGCAATACTTCAGGAGCAGCAACTCAAAACACGACTGAGTAAATAGATCGGGGTCTCGATCGGGGGTATATCTGCACAGATATGCCCCCAATTCTGCTGATTTGAGATACGAAGTAGCAATAGTTATGAGTAAGGCAAACATGATTTTTCGAGCACTTTCACCATCGATCGATCGAGTAGTCCTTATAAAAGCAAATAAATTATAATAAAATTAACTATCTTGTATTTTAACGATGTCTAACATCACCATCGACCAGCTAGAGCCAGATCTCAGCAAGCGTCTAGAACAACGCGCTGCCCAACACGGACGCACGATTGAAGCCGAGATTAAATCTATTCTGTCTAGCGTACTAAACCCACCATCACCTCAGCTAGATCTTGCCACCGCAATCGAGCGACGCTTCGCAGATATTGGTGAATTTGAACTCCCAGAAACCCCCAGAGATGGGATGAGAGCAGCTCCCAACTTTGCAGCAGAATAACCATGAGGATCGTTATTGATACCAACGTATTGTCTGAATTGATGAAGCCTCAAGGCTTAATCACCGTCAAAAATTGGGTTGGCGCACAATCTAGGCAAAACTTATATACAACCAGTATCACCAAAGCTGAAATTCTCTATGGCATCGCAATCTTACCTGAGGGTAAACGCAGCCGAAGCTTAAGAGAATCTGCTGAAGCGATGTTCCGCGAAGACTTCACCCGACAGATACTTAATTTCGATGCTCAAGCAGCAAGCTGTTTTGCTGAGATCGCTGCACATCGGAAGAAAATCGGTAAACCCCTTGCCCAAGCCGACGGGCAAATTGCCGCGATTTGTTTAGCAAATAACGCCACAATTGCTACTCGCAATGTCGATGATTTCCTGGATTGTCAAATCGCGATTATTAACCCCTGGGATGAAATTCATCCCAGGGATTATTAATTCCAGATCGGCTGGATCAAGCCGCTAGTTCGTCATCGTCAAATAAATTTATCAAGCTGCTCATGGGTTGGTCAAAAGATCTTTGAGCTTGCTGGGTCGAGATTGCCGTCCAACCTGCCTGTAAGAGTTTTTGACTTGTCGCCCAGCCCTGAGAACCACCTGCGATCGGGTAGTCTGGAATACACAGTCCAGGAAAAGCCGTATAAGGTTTCCAAGCATGAAAAGATTCAAATCGTAGGTGCAAAGCTAATTTTCCCTTACTACCAAACTTGGGAATCCAACATAATTGTCCAGTCATTTGAGCGTCCTCCTAAATTCAATTGGTCATTTGTTTTGAATACAAAAGGGACTATAGAAAATATTTATTCTCCATAGTCCCAAAATAATTAAGTGTGAGAGCTGATTAATAGCTTACGCAGCAAGCTGTGATTGGAGCTGACTTTTGGCAGCTTTAAACTGCGTAGCTAATTGTTGCTGCTGGGCATCGCTACAGTTGCTGCGAATTGCCGCAAACATCATGTTTTCTTCTTGGCGAACGTGATCCATCACCGCAGTCTTCAATTGCTCGACTTTGTACTTAAAATCAGCGGCGGTAGAACTAGAAGACTTGAGATCTGCTAGCATCACTTTCATCTGGGCTTGCTCATCGTACAGTTCCTGGGTTTCTCCATAAAACGGGCGCACGGCAGGATAAACAACTTGTTCCTCTGCTTCGGAATGAACAGATAAATCCTTGTAGATTTGTCCAAAATACTCCTCCATTTTTTGGGGGTCGTTACTTGTTTCAATTTGCTCAAATAGCATACCCACCTTATTGTGATCCATCCGAATGATGTCTTGAATACTCAGGTCAGACTTATCGCTGATCTGAGTTACAGCACTACCGACAATCCCCGAAAGTGCGGCGACAGAATCTTGAACTCGTGCCCACAATCCTTGCTGTGCATCTTGTCCAGTTAATTCCCGGACACCGAGAACTTCCAATACGCCTTTGAGTTGCTCTTGATGAGCGCGATTTTCAAAGTTGAGGGTATTCAATGGCATAATCGCCGCTTCCACATCAGCCCCGACGATTTGAGCTGCTTTGTGAACTAGCACGCCTGACATAAATTGCTGGTGTTTTAGCAACTCATGTTGAGAGACTTTTTCATATAAAGAAAGCTCAGATCCATCCATTAACTGACCGATCTTTTCAACCATCATGGTGACTGATTCATGGGGTTGACCCTGGACACCATATTGAATGCTGACGGTATCCAAAATACCTAAATTTTTGCGGTCATCTGCGAGCATATGTCCGAGCCTGTCGCGAATTTCTTGGTCGCTACAACTGGACATTAGTTTCTCTTCATTAGCAATTAGTAAATTTTGCACTTCCTTGATATCGGCTAGTTTACAGGCAATTGCTGTCCGCTTAGAATCTTCAATAGCGATCGACATGATCTGTTCTCCTTACTGGTAGACGAACGTTTAAGGAACAATGAACGCTCTTACCCTAAAGGTAAAATATCGACAAAGATAGCTCATCCGCCTAATTGTATATTTAGCAGATCAGATAACTCACCCATCTGAGAGATGTGAACGTATATCACGAATTGATAGGATTGGGGCAGGTTGATGAATCGGCTCGAATAGGTAAAGATGCCCCTAACTTTTCAAATAGGTCAGCAAGCTTTGCCACAAATCATCACTCTACTTTCCACAACCACAAGATTTGGAGCAATTATTATGACAAGTCCTACCAAAGGAATTACTACAGCTAATATCGATCGGAATGAGTGGCAGTGGGGATTTACGCCCCAAGCTGAACTCTGGAATGGTCGGTTTGCAATGCTGGGATTTATGGCTGCTTTACTAACTGAACTGTTGTCTGGGGAGGGCGTTTTGCACTTCTACAACTTGATGCACTATATGAGTGTAGCTACTCGCTAGGTCTGTTCACACCGAGTATTCTCGTTCTTCGAGAATACTCGGTACGATCTGCTTTGCACGGTCACAATCCGAATCGATCCTTAGAAAATTCGGTGCTTGACAATCTATCTCTTAACGACTAAAAAGAATTGGCG
>JANNBD010000043.1:0-1736 GCA_031385105.1 Chamaesiphon sp. OTE_78_metabat_374 | reverse complement strand
TTTACTTCTAGTGGCACGAATTCAATATGATTGAGTAGAGTTGTGACGAAGGCAAATAGCAAGAAGGGTAAGGATAGAACTAAGATTAATCCTACTGTCGCTAGTGCGTACATTTGGCGAGTGGTGCTCCAAAGAGACAATGCAGATGCAAGGCTGAGAAAAATTACCATTAGCCAAACCACAATCTGCCCATAGATATCACTAAAGGTCAGTGTGCAGTTCATGCGATATCTCTGCTTGTCCATAGATTTTTACCAAAACTATTACTACTAATTTCAGCATAGATCTTTTAGTGCAATTTAGTAAATTTCTCAATTAATCGATCGGAATCGTCATAGATGTTTACATCTGATCGTATTTCCGTTGTCGTAATTAGCCTTATAGGGTAGTATACATGGAAACCTTGCTCACTGATCCAAGATTGAATCCAGTTGTGAATCGAACTTGTATTGAGAATAGCACCCTAATTAATTCAAAGATTATGCTCTCATCTTAGAATAGAAATTACTATGAATAATCACCAACTAAAGAAATCCCCGCCCGTTCCAGCCCAAACGCAGTTCGTTAAGATCCTCCACGGGTTAATTATTATCAGTCTATTTATGATGATTGGTAGTGGTTTACAGATCTACAATGCTACGCCAGTTTTTGGTGGTAAAACTGGTTGGCGGTTTCCGAAGTGGGCGACTCTAGGCGATTGGCTGGCAGGCGGTAGAAATTGGCATTTTACAGCCATGTGGGTATTTGCTTTTAGCTTATTAATTTATGGTATTTATATCTTGCTCACCCAGCGATGGAAACGAAAGTTTGTATCCGAACAAGATCTCAAAGCATTGAAAGTCGGGCATAATTCCAAGCGGCGGATCTATGCTTGGCATCGAATTGTTTATACCGGAATTATACCTGTGCTGCTTATGGCGATCGTGTCTGGTTTAGCCATGTATAAACCCGCTCAATTTTATTGGCTCTCCTGGCTCTTTATCGATTGGCAAACTTTACGCACAATCCATTTTTTGACTGTGCCAATTTCGCTATTATTTATTTTAGTTCACGTCATCATGGGGATTAGAGCTGGTGGATTGAGATTGACTCGATCGATGTTCCAGCCCTAGTACTTGGTATAAATCTAATTACTATTAATTAATGAACCAGCTCAATCGCCGCCAAGTAATTCAACTATTAGGTATGTCTGGAATGGGCTATCTACTTAATAGTTGCAGTAGCCAACTTACTACCCAAGTTGGTGACTTTATCGAACCATTGAATCAATCATTTGGTGAATTGCTCGTCAAGCCGCAACAGCTAATTCCTGAGTTTGCTAAAAGCTCGATCGATCCCAAAGCTCTGATTCTGAATAGCTATAATGGTACTCCTAAAATTGATCCCGAACAGTATCGGTTAACTATTGATGGTGAAGTGAATTTTCCGATCGAGCTGGACTTAAAGGCATTAAATAAGCTGCCCCAGACATCAATTGTGATGCAACACGTCTGCGTTGAAGGTTGGGCGGCAATTGTCGAATGGGGCGGTTTTAGATTGCGCGATTTAGCCACAATTGTGCAACCGAGAAATAGTGCCAAATATGTCTTATTTCAGTCAGAAGATAAATATACTGAAAGTTGGGATCTGGCTTCAGCATTGCATCCGCAAACTATCTTGGCTCATCGAATGAACGGACAACCGCTACCTGCCGATAATGGTGCGCCATTACGATTGGCGACACCGATTAAGTTGGG
>JANNBD010000037.1:0-2694 GCA_031385105.1 Chamaesiphon sp. OTE_78_metabat_374 | reverse complement strand
AAATATCTCCTGCCAGATCCGATCGGTACCCTCCAGGCTGCCGAACAACTAGTCAAAGAAGGATTTGCCGTACTCCCCTACATAAACGCCGATCCACTCCTCGCCAAGCGGCTAGAAGAAGCAGGATGTGCCACCGTGATGCCATTGGGTTCGCCGATCGGATCGGGTCAAGGCATCAGAAATCTCGCCAATATCCAAATCATCATCGAAAACTCCAAAGTCCCCGTTGTCGTCGATGCCGGAATAGGTAGCCCCAGCGAAGCCGCTCAAGCGATGGAACTCGGTGCAGATGCGCTGTTGATCAACACTGCGATCGCTTGCGCTGAGGATGCCGCCCTGATGGCTCAGGCGATGGGTATGGCGGCTATATCAGGACGGTTAGGCTATCTCGCAGGCAGAATTCCGATCTCGAAAATGGCGACAGCAAGTTCGCCGACAACAGGTACAATCAACTCGTAGAATATGTCTGAACTATGATTTATCTGATTGATAGATAGACTATGATTGTCATCTAGTCTTTAATCAAAGTCCATCATTCAATCATTCTAATCACAGTTCAGACATTCACAAAAATCAACTGATTTATTCAGATCGATCGCATTCCACCAATTCAGCCTATTGAATCATGCGTATTAAGGAATTAAAACTCCACAACTTTCGTGGAATTAAAGATCTAAATCTAGTGTTTGATGCAAAGCAAAATGTGATTGTCTTTGTTGGTATTAATGGTGTTGGAAAATCCAGTATTCTCAATTGTATAAATCTTTTAATTCGATATTACAAGATGGTTTGCGAAAGTCATAATGGCTGTAAATTATCATGGTATGATTACGAAAAAATGATGTCAGATTCTGATATTCACATCGGAGCCGATAGCACTAATAATAAAATAAAAGCAATATTTAATGACAGTGGCGATATAGAATGGAGTATTGCTAAGTTTAAAAAATATGGTGCTAGTGCATCTTGGAACCTAGTTCACCAAAAATCATGGGAGAATATTGTAAATAAGAGTGAAACTAATTTAATAAATTATTACTTCTATTATCTAGCAAATCGTCAGGTTGTAGAATCAACAATATTTCCTATTAGTGGAGTATCAGACATTCTTGATTTTAAAGATTTTTCTAAATGGTTTAAAAAAACAGAAGATTTAGAAAATGAAAAGAGATTATCAGAAAATATTGAATACCGTCATCCTGTACTTGCCGCAGTAAGAAGTGCCGTATATTCACTGTTAGGAGAAGGATACAACAGCTTAACATTTAAAAGAGCTATAGATGAAATGACTATTAAAAAGTCAGATCGGGAAATATCGGTAGAATTGTTATCTGATGGTGAAAAAAGTTTGTTAGCGATGGTTGGTCATTTATCACGACAACTATCAGAAGACTATTATGGTTTAAATAATCCTTTAGAAGCGTCAGCAATCGTACTAATTGATGAAATAGAATTACATCTCCATCCCGAATGGCAAAGAATGATCATTCCCCGCCTGACAAAAACATTCCCCAACTGTCAATTCATCGTCACCACCCATTCACCGCAAGTTCTGAGCCACGTCGATCCTGAATGTATTCATATCCTCGATTATGATGGCGATAATGTGATTGTCAAACGTCCTGAAAGCTCCTATGGACTTGATAGCAACCGAATCTTAGAAGATATTCTCGGTGTCTCCAAACGTCCGCAAGAAATTCAAGATCGGATGCTAGAACTGTTTAGAACTATTAATAATAACGACTTAGCCAGTGCCAAAGAAATTGCACGAGAATTGGGCGATCGAATCGGCATCAATGAGCCAGAACTGGTCAAGGCAGAAGCTACAATTAAACGGCGGGAGATTATCGGTCGGTGAAGTATATTTTCAAGACTACTGAGCCAGATGCTTTAGCAAAATTCAAAGCACAAGCAAATGAAGATTGGCAACCCAGTTATGAGGAATTACGAGGTCAGGATAAAAAGCAACTCCATCACCATTTAATTACTGAGCAAGGTCATATTTGCTGTTATTGTGGCGAACGTATCGTTCCGGCAGATAGTCACATCGAACATTTTCAACCACAGACAGACTATGAACATTTGGAATTAGATTATTTCAATCTATTGGCTTCCTGTCAGCAAAAGATTCCAAAGAAACACCCAATACATTGTGGAATGGGTAAAAGTGACTGGTTTGATGAGGAACTATTAGTATCGCCGCTAATCGACGACTGTGCTGATTTTTTTGAATATACAGATATTGGTGAAATTTTACCGACGCGCAGATCCGAAAAAGCAGCCGCTGCAACAGAAACGATCGAGAGGTTGAGATTAAATATTCCAAAACTACAAGCTGGCAGAGAAGGAGTCATCAATAGTTTTTATGATGAGCCAGATTTTCTGTCAAGCTTATCTGACAGTGAGATTGATAAGTTAATTCATTATTACAATTGCACAGATGAAGAAGATCGGTATCAGCCTTATTGTCAGGTAATCATCTACTTGCTCAAACAGGAGAAAATGTATCGCAATCATCAAGGAGATTAGTAAAATGCCTACGATTGAAATCGTCGCTAGTGATGCGAAGTCCGCCGTAGCGGACTAATAAATCCAGTCCGCGAAGGCGGCCTTTGCAACACTAGCGGCGATTTAAATAGTAGGGATTTTAATAATGTCCGTGTTTTTTTGGATAAAATTTATACTGTTTTTTGA
>JANNBD010000020.1:0-1627 GCA_031385105.1 Chamaesiphon sp. OTE_78_metabat_374 | reverse complement strand
TTTGGTAACAATATTGAAAATTGGTGATGTTACTTGATTAAAGAACAGCAAAAACAATTGACGCTCGCATTAGATGTAGAAGGAACCTTGATTTCTAACGCTATCAGTCAATTTCCCCGGCCTGGATTATTTGCATTTTTAGAATATTGTTACCAAAACTTCGAGCGATTGGTCATCTTCACTGCCGTTAATGAAGTCCGCTTTCGATCGATAGCCAGAACTTTAGCCGAAGCAGGGGATGTTCCAGATTGGTTTATAAATTTAGAATATATCAATTGGAGTGGTACCACAAAGATTTATCCTTCATTCCCCACTGCAAGATCGATCGAGCCATCTTGATAGACGATCGCATTGAATATATACGTCCAGATCAAAAAGATCGGTGGCTAGAGATTCCTGGTTATGAATATCCCTACCTTGATGACGATCGCGAACTCGATAAAGTGATGGAAAAGCTATCGCAGATTAATTGACAGCAAAAACTTCTCTTCCGTTTATTTCTCTAAACTTAGACTGGATGATTTTCAGTCTTGGCAATAGCTCTACAGAATTACTTTTAATCATCAAGTCCAGATAGTACCAAGCTCTCGATACAATCTCTGGTTCTACTTCGATATATGTTTCTAACAGATCGAGAACGCTTGCAAATCCTAGTTGAGGTGTGATCGCTTCATACCAATATCTAATCTCACTAGGATGTTTGAGTGCAAATCCCATCTTCATAAAGGCGATTAAATTATCCTGGTTCCAATTTAACTGCTTGAGTAGAGACAATCCCGATCGTCTAATCAAAGAATCACTATGATGAAGTAGTTCACTAATCAAAACAAAAGATCTTTGCTCGTCCAGATGGCTGAAATTTGCTAAGATTTCTTCTGAACTTTGGCGTTCTTTAACTCGATCGATTAGACTTTCCATAAAATAATAGTTTAATTTCAATCTATAATAAAAACCATTTACTGGTATCTCTAAAAGCGTCTTCAGGTAAATTGGCTAAATGCCTATAATCTGGACTTGGCTTATAATGACCAGAAGAGTTAGACCATTCTGTTACCTGCATTTTATCTTCGACTTTGGCGATTCTTAATTCACCAGCATAGTTGACTGGATTCGCTCTAGCCAGATCGATGTGAAAAGGCTCTCTCCCCTGACCTACATGTATTTTACCATTTTGAGTAATGAACGTGTATGTATCCGATTGGGGCTGTTGAAGCTTACCATCGATTTTTATTTTCCATCCATCTAGAGTATCGATTAGCTCAAATCTCAGCACTAAGTTGAGCGAATCGTCTGGGTAAATATTATAAAATTGTCCGTTTTGAGGAAGTTGAGATCCATCACTAGCAAATATTGGCTTTGGGTAATTAATTTGCTCTTCCAAAATTTGAGATTGACAGGTGTAAGTTAAAGCTGTTAGCAATCCAAATTATATCACTAAGCCAAATTAGCCGCCTTAATGGTGACATATCCCTCCACCCACGGCGTGTTTGAAGAAGCGATCGTTGAGATCTGCTCGATCGTTCACGAACACGGTGGACAAGTCTACATGGATGGAGCCAACCTCAACGCTCAAGTCGGCTTATGTCGTCCTGGCGACTTCGGCACAGATGTCTGTCACCTCAACCTC
>JANNBD010000236.1:0-8958 GCA_031385105.1 Chamaesiphon sp. OTE_78_metabat_374 | reverse complement strand
TCGGGCTTTGCTCGAACAGTTGAATGGGGCAGAAATTAGAGGATTTAAACTACCGAAATCGATCGAGCAGCACTGGAAAACGATCTTAACCAAAACCATTGAGGATTTGATGGCACAACAGGATGGGATGGTGATTTTCTTCTGGGATGAGATGCCGATGATGCTTGATAATATCAATCGAGATCTGGGCGAAACAGTCACGATGGAGATCTTGACAACGTTGCGATATCTGCGTCAAATCCATTCTAATTTGCGAATGGTATTTACTGGATCGATCGGATTGCATCATGTTGTTACTCAACTCAAGAAAGTTGGTGCGGCTGGGGCGACAACTAACGATATGCATCAAGAAGAAGTTACGCCATTGGATTTAGATAATGCGATCTTACTAGCGCAGGAGTTATTAGCTGGGGCAAAAATTGATGTAAAAGATTTGGATAGATCGATCGCCGAGTCAGTCGATCGCGTGCCATATTTTATCCATCACATTGTCGATGCGTTGCAGCAGCTAAATTCACCTGTTACACAACAAAGCGTTGCAGATATTATTCTCGACAATCTCTATAACCCATCCAATCGCTGGGATATGGCACACTATCGAGAACGGATCGACACATATTATGAATCGCCCATAGTGCCATTTGCTCTAGGGATTTTGGATGAATTGGCAGTAACAGCAAACCCATTACCATTGCCAGATTTATTACAGCGTTTACAGGTACAAAATAATTTGCAAAATCTCGACAGAGAGATGTTACTTAAAGTTCTCAGTTTATTACAACGCGACCATTATATTGGACAACAAAATGCTGGTGCTTATGCGTTTAGGTTTCCGTTGATTCAACAATATTGGAAATTGAGTCGGGGGTTGGGATAATGAAATCTCCGACGATATTTTCATTTACGCCTAGTTTGATGAATCCTGCCGATCTAGAATCGATTTTCGTGCAGCGTGAGGCAATAGCGGCGGATTTAGTTGATCGAATTCGGGAGAGTGTCTTGACTCCAACTAAGCATCATAGCCTGATAATTGGGGCGCGGGGAATGGGAAAAACTCATCTGGTGTCGCTAGTTTATCATCGGGTGCAGGCGATGGCGGATTTGCACGATCGCATCTTAATTGCCTGGTTGCGAGAGGAGGAATGGGGGGTTACATCCTTTCTCAAATTATTATTGCGAATCTTGAGAGCAATAGATTCATCAGATCCAGCAATTCAGCAACGAATAGAGGGCTTGTATAAACTATCTTCAGCCAATGCCGAACAAGCGGCAATGAGTTTGTTAACGGAGATGATCGGAGATCGAACTCTATTATTAATTACCGAAAATCTGGACGATTTATTTAAAGGTTTAGGCGAACAAGGGCAGCAACAGTTACGGGCATTTCTCCAAAATAGCGGCTGTTGTACGATCTTAGCGACGGCTCCCAGGCTCTTTAACGGGGTGCAAAGCAGGACTAAGCCTTTTTATGGATTCTTCCGTCCGGTGCGTTTGCAGGAGCTAACAGCGGCGGAAGCGGTGCAGTTATTGATTCAGATTGCCAGCTTACGAGAACAAACCGAATTAGTCAGATTTTTAAAAACCCCAATGGGCAAAGCGCGGGTGCAAGCAGTCGAGCATTTAGCGGGGGGAAATCCGCGCATCTATGTGATTTTTGCCGAGTTCTTGTCGCGGGAATCGTTGGAGGAATTGGTGCAACCGTTTATGGCGTTGTTGGATGCGCTTACACCATATTATCAATCGCGGATGCAGTACCTATCCGCGCAACAGCGGGAAATTGTCGAGTTTTTGTGCGACAGAAAATATCCAGCCACGGTGAAGGATATCGCCCAACGCTGTTTTATCACCTCGCAAACGACTTCGAGCCAGTTGAAGGAGTTGAAGGAAAAGGGCTATGTAACTGTGGAATCGATCGGGCGAGAGTCGTTTTATGCGTTACAAGAACCGCTGATGCGGATTTGTTTGGGGATGAAAAAAGAGCGAGATACGACGCTCAAGTTTATGGTGAATTTTTTGCAGAGTTGGTATTCTAAGTCGGAATTGGAGATGCTGAGTCAGAAAATATCTGATGGATTTATTCGGGAATATTTAGAATTAGCTTTGCAAGAGAGTACTACTAACGAAAAAGATCCACGAATTGCGGTTTATTTAGAGCAAATGCAAGATTATTTTGATCGAGATCTTTTTAATGAATCGTTACAATGTATGCAAAAATTGACAACAATTAGAGGCTCGGTTGATGATTGGATTCATCAAGCATTGTCTCAGATTAAGTTAGAGCAATTCACAGAAGCTATTATTAGTTGTGAAAATATATTAGCTGTCGATATCAATAATTGTAATGCATGGTATTTAAGAGGCTGTTGCTTAGGTAGTCTAGGCCGTTTCAAAGACGAAGCTATTAGTTATTTACAAGCTATTTGCTATCAACCAGACTTTTATAATGCTTATTACAACCTTGGTATCGTACTGGCGCAATTAGGTCACTATAAAGAGGCAATCTCTACTTATGATATTGCAATCAATCTCAAGCCGGATTTTCCTCAAGCATGGAATAACCGTGGCACATCATTTGCAAAATTAGGTAACTATAAAGATGCACTTGCTTGCGTCGAAAAAGCTATTGAAATTGACCCTAATCACATCTATGCTTTAGGTAGTCAGGCTGAACTTTTTCTAGCAACCAATCGCTGGAATGAAGGATTAGAAGCGATGAAAGATATATTAAATCGATTTCAACAATCTAATAAATCTTATCCTGGTAATATCGAGCTAGTTTTAATCGGACTACTCCAGCAAGATTCATCCCAGTGGCAAGTTAGAATCAACGACTTAATCAACTGGTTCGAGCCTTTCCCCATCGCCGTCACCAACGGCTTAGTCAGTGCCTGCAAAAAACTGATCTCGCCCCTCATTAGTGAGACAACAGCCACCCTCTGGCATGATACTTGGCACGAACTCACAGACTATTTACCCGAATATCAATTACCCTTACGCTTGCTCACCACCGCGCTTCATTATAAGCAAAAGCCAGATGAGCCGCGAGTGTGGATGGAACTATCGATCGAGGAACGTAAGATATTACAGCAAGCTTTGGGATTAGATTCGGTTGAATCGCGCGATTAAAATCACCGCTCGGATTGCAAAGTCCGCCTGTGCGGACTAAACCATCCAGTCCGCGTAGGCGGACTTTGTATCATTAGCCCCGATTTCAACCGGAGGCGGGTAACGTCGTAGGATCGATTCGATCTACTTAGGTGCGATCGACAGTAAGATATCAAGTTATCGATCGCAAGGCAAGGCAAGGACTATGACTCAAACTTATCGCATCACATTATTACCTGGGGACGGAATTGGTCCAGAAATTATGGCGGTGGCTGTAGATGTGCTGGAGGTTGTGGCGAAACAAGAGGATCTCAAGTTTGAATTTACCACGGCTTTGATTGGTGGTGCCGCGATCGATGCCACTGGTGAGCCTTTGCCAGCCAAGACTTTGGAGACTTGTAGAAATAGTGATGGGGTGTTGCTTGCCGCGATTGGCGGGTATAAGTGGGATAATCTGCCGCGCCACCTCCGTCCAGAGACGGGTTTATTGGGCTTGAGGGCAGGGTTAGGTTTATTTGCAAACTTAAGACCTGCGGCGGTTTTGCCCCAGCTTGTGGACGCTTCTAGCCTCAAGCGGGAGATCGTTGAGGGGGTGGATATGATGGTGGTGCGGGAGTTGACTGGCGGGGTATATTTTGGCGAACCGAAGGGGGTTTTCACCACAGAGACGGGAGAAAAGCGGGGGGTAAATACGATGGCGTATACCGAGAGCGAGATCGATCGAATTGCCAAGGTTGGGTTTGAAACTGCCCAAAAGCGGACGAAAAAGCTCTGTTCGGTGGATAAGGCGAATGTATTGGAAGTCTCCCAATTATGGCGCGATCGAGTGATCGAAATGTCTAAAAATTATCCCGATGTTGAGCTGACTCACATGTATGTGGATAATGCCGCGATGCAGTTAGTTCGTGCGCCGAAGCAGTTTGATACGATCGTCACCAGTAATTTATTTGGCGATATTCTTTCCGATGCAGCGGCGATGTTGACAGGCAGTATTGGGATGCTGCCGTCAGCGAGTTTGGGTTCGACGGGATTGGGTGTATTTGAACCCGTTCACGGTTCGGCTCCAGATATCGCTGGACAAGACAAAGCAAATCCCTTGGCGCAGGTGCTGAGTGCGGCGATGCTACTACGTTACGGCTTGGCTCAACCAGTTGCAGCCGATCGAATTGAAGCGGCAGTTTTACGGGTTTTGGATCTAGGTTACAGAACTGGTGATATCATGTCATCAGGCATGACCGCCGTCGGCTGTCGTGAAATGGGCCGAATTTTAATTGAAGCCCTAGAAAAACCCTAATTTAGCAAGGGGTGGTGAGCGATCTGATAGATCGCCTTTAGGGTAATCACCCGATTTATCCTAGATGATTCAGATTAGTGATAGATACCGTGTTGACGATCGAGCCACCCACTGCCAATTCTAATCAGATGCCCCAGCAAGAATTTTACGGACTATTCGATCCAGCTCTACTTAGGGCGGGACAAGATATTTATAGTTGCTATTGTCAGATTAACCCCGATCGAGACAGGCGCAGACAACCAATCGGGATCGCGATGAATAAGCTCAGTTATCGGGGCAAGTTAATTTTTAGCAGCTATCCAATTCTCCTACCTCAGGAGTGCTTTATTTCGGTCGATCAATTGGAGCTAGAGTTTAATTAGGTTGGTAAATGGTTAATGGTGGATGGTGGATGGGAATTATAGAGCTAGATTGTCTATTTCTATCGCCACTGGTAGCTCGTCATAGTAGTGAATATTTACGATACTGTCGTTCAGATTATAGTCTTTTGGTTGGGTGCAGCAATCGGCAGCTTTCTCAATGTCGTAGTCTACCGTGTTCCGGCGGGGCTATCGATTTTGTGGCCGCCATCACGTTGTCCCAAGTGCTTTCACCAATTGGGGATAGGCGAAAACATCCCGATCTTGGGCTGGTTATTATTACGGGGTAAGTGTCGTCATTGTCGCACGCCGATTTCGCCACGCTATCCGTTGATTGAAGCGATTACTGCGGTGGTTTTTGTGCTAGTTTACAATCGCTTTGGGCTGTCGATTCAGACAGTTGGTTATTCGCTGCTGATGTGTTGGCTGCTGGCTTTGACACTGATCGATCTAGATACGATGACGCTACCAAATCCAATTACTCAATCGGGACTAGTATTAGGATTGGCTTTTCAAGCTACGGCTGGCTATCTCGATCATCGGGCAATTCTCGGAGCCAAGGAATATTTCATTCAGGGTATTCTGGCGATGGTAATCGGGATCTGGATCTATGATGCGATTCAAATTATCGGCAGTATCATGATGGGACAACTGGCTCAGGGTGGTGGTGATGCCAAACTAATGGCGATGATTGGAGCGTGGACAAGTTGGAAGGTGGTGCTACTAGCTGGGGGATTGGCTTCGGCACTAGCTCTGGTGGGATTCGTGGCTGTGGCTGGCTACTCCATGCTTAAAAACGGTCGCAGCGCAGGTGCAAATAGTTTGACTCAACCATTACCACTAGGGCCATTTATCGCTCTGGGCGCGACGATTGCGCTATTTTGGGGTGAGGAGCTAATGACTGGTTATCAACAGTTTATGCTATCGCCCGATCGATATATCTTAGCTGTACCGTTACTACTTTTTCTCTCAGTACTTTTGATTTGGACGCGGAAAATGCGTTTACGAAGTTTGTAAACATCGGTAAATTCGTTCGCGTAGCGTAGGCGTAGCCTAATCAAATGCCAAAATGCTCTCATTTGCTCGTTTCGGCAGAATAGAGATAGTAAGTAGCTGCTGGGGAAATTAAATTCTTACAGTAGGGTGGGCATTGCCCACCAGCTAGGGTTTAAGCATTATTATTAAATTCTTACAGTCCCAAACAGCATTATTCACCAGTGACAGAAGATCGTAATATCACTGCCAAAAGTTCAGGATAAAGCCTATCGAGATCGGCAGCGCGGAGGGTATTGATGTGCTGAGTTCCTTCTTTGCGCGTTAGCACTAAGCCCGATTCGCGCAAGATTTTGAAATGGTGGGACATCGTAGACTTCGCGACAGCGCAATCTAGATCCGAACAAGTTAACTCTCCTGTCTGGGCTAATCGCTGAACAATCTGCAACCGCACCGGATCTCCCAATGCGTATAGTACGCCGACGAGGGAGATATCTGCGGATTGGGGGTGATAGAAGGGGCGCATGGTGTGTGGGTTGGACAGTTGCAAATGTGCAGTCTTTAATTGTATTAATCGCTACTTGCATTATCTCATATTGGTTGATATAGTTTAGTAGTTCGAGAATATCGAATTATCGAAATAGATCGAACAAACTCACCCACCCTTCTGAAATTACTCAAGTAGCCATGACATTTACCCATCTGTTTACACCGCTGAAACTTGGGGCATTAACCATCCCCAATCGATTACTGATGGCACCATTGACACGCTGTCGAGCCGATGAAAACCATGTACCGACGGCTTTGATGGCGGAGCATTATAGTCAGCGGGCTAGTGCGGGATTAATTATTGCTGAGGCTACTGCGGCGATGGATGGCTGCTCTGCATTTGGAGCGGAACCAGGGATTTATAATGATGCTCAAGTTGCTGGTTGGAAACTAGTTACCGATGCGGTACATGCTAAAGGTGGTCAAATTGTGTTGCAGATTTGGCATGGTGGGCGGGCTTGTCATCCAGCCTTAAATGGTGGTAAGGTGCCAGTCGCGCCTAGTGCGATCGCAATTACCAATGATGAAGTTTATACTCCTGAGGGTAAAGTCCCCTACACTGTTCCCCGTGAGTTAGCCGATATCGAAATTCCAGCGATTATTGCTGGCTTTAAGGCTGCGGCGGTGAATGCGAAAGCGGCTGGATTTGATGGGGTGGAAATTCATGCAGCGAATGGTTATCTATTAGATGAATTTCTGCGAGATGGCTCGAACAAACGCAATGGAGCCTATGGCGGATCGATCGAACATCGCGCTCGGTTATTATTAGAGGTACTAGATGCGACGATCTCTGTATGGGATAGTAATCGTGTGGGCTTGAGAATTTCGCCACTGAATAGCTTTAATAGTATGATCGATAGCGATCCGATTGCCCTAGTTAGTTGGTTAGCAACTAAGCTCAATTACTATGATCTGGCTTATCTGCATGTGATGAGAGCCGATTTTATGGGCGAACAGCAAGGTGATATCATGACTCCGATTCGATCGATCTACAAAGGCGCGATCGTTGGTAATATGGGCTACAGTGCCGAGGAATCAGAGGCGGCTATTTCTACTGGGAAGCTTGACGCGGTTGCTTTTGGGGTACCATTTCTGGCTAATCCAGATCTGCCTACTCGATTCGCTAAAAATGCACCTTTAAACGCGCCCGATCCTGCAAAGTTCTATTCTGCGGGGGCTGAGGGGTATAATGATTATCCATATTTAGCAGCCTAAAGATTCCTGTCTGAACTATGATTGGAATGATTGACAGATAGACTATGATTTCATTGTCGAAATATCTCTTCAAGATATTTCAACAGCTAGATTACCTTTTCATTAATCACAGTTCATCCTCTAATCACTCTAATCATAGTTCAGACAATGATTAAGGGGTTTCAAACCTTACAGATTATGCTTCCCCAACATCGCTGGCAGATCGCACCGAGTAATTCATCCCAGGCTGCAATGCTGGCGGCAGGAATTACGCTTACACCTGAAGTTGTGACATCACCTTTACTTACACAGGTATTGATCAATCGGGGGATTAAGACGCTTGAACAGGCGGAATTGTTTATTCATCCAGAGACGGCAGAATTGCCCTCGCCGTTGACAGAATTTCCAGATTTAGAGCTGAGTTTAGACTTATTAGTAAATGCGATCGAGCAGAAGTCCAAGATCGCGATTTGTGGCGACTATGATGCGGATGGAATGACGAGTACGGCATTGCTCTTGCGTGCTTTGTCTGCTTTGGGTGCTGATGTTGATTATGCCATTCCTAGTCGGATGTCGGATGGCTATGGCATCAATCGGCGGATTGTTGAAGAGTTTTATGGGGAGGGTGTCAAACTAATTATCACGGTGGATAATGGGATCTCTGCTGTAGACGCAATTACCAGAGCCACAGAATTGGGTATACTTACTATTATAACAGACCACCATGATTTACCGCAAGTATTGCCGCCAGCAAATGCGATTCTCAACCCGAAATTGATTGCTGAATCTTCGGTTTATCGATCAATTGCCGGGGTGGGAGTCGCTTATCTATTGGCTCTAGAATTGTCTGCCAGGTTAAATAAACCATCCTTGAGCGATGAGTTATTAGAATTATTTACACTGGGAACGATCGCCGATTTAGCACCATTGACGGGGATTAATCGTCGTTTAGTCAAGCAGGGACTGCAACTCTTACCCAATTCTAAAGTTACGGGAATTCAAGCCTTAATTGAAATGTCAGGCACCCAAGGCGGAGCGGCGACGAAAAATACGGCGATGAAACCTGAAGATATTGGGTTTAGATTAGGGCCGAGAATTAATGCGATCGGGAGAATTGACGATCCTCAGATTATCATTAATTTGCTGACAACTGACGATATGGGTGTGGCTTTAGCCAGAGCGATTCAATGTGAGCAGGTAAATAAACAACGTCAAGATATGTGTGCCTCGATCGAACAAGAAGCGATCGATCTAGTCGAAAGTGGTAACTATAAGATCGAACAAAATCGGGTATTAGTAATTGTTCATCCTGGTTGGCATCACGGTGTAATCGGGATTGTGGCTTCACGGCTAGTCGAACGCTATGGTGTTCCGGTATTTATCGGTACCAATGAAGATGAACATCACATTCGTGGTTCAGCGCGGAGTATTCCTGAGTTTGATGTGTTTCACGCTTTGCAATAC
>JANNBD010000532.1:0-5072 GCA_031385105.1 Chamaesiphon sp. OTE_78_metabat_374 | reverse complement strand
CAGGAGAGGAGGGGATTTGCCGGATAAATCTCTGCTGCGTCCGTCTCGTCGCACTAAGCGCAAAATCTCGCTGCTGGAAATATTTCTGATGGCAGTCGAAACCTTGTGGAGTAATAAAGTCCGCAGTGGCTTAACGATGCTGGGCGTAATTATTGGCATTTCCTCAGTCATTGCGATTACTTCGATCGGTCAAGGCGTACAAAGAGCCACTGAGTTGAGAATTGAGGCATTGGGTACCAATATCCTCCAAGTTTCAGCAGCAGCAGCGAGAACGGGTGGCATCAGTCAGGGGGCTGGTTCTGCTAGTACGCTCACCTGGGAAGATGCGCGATCGATCGCCAAGCAAGTTCCCGCTGCGACTGCGGTGTCAGCATTTTTATATCGCCCAGGCGTTCAGGTGGTGCGGGGGAATGTCAACATTTCGATCACGGCTATCGGCACGGATTTAAACTTTCCAGCGGTAAGAAATGTCAAGCCGCAATTAGGCACATTTTTTCAGCAGCAGGATTTGGATATAGCCAAAGCAGTAGTGGTAATCGGTGCCAAAATTCGAGACGATCTATTTGCTCCATCCGAAACGGCGATCGGTAGCGATATTCGGATTCAGAGTAAGCGTTATCGTGTGGTGGGGGTGATGGAGCGGAAAGGAGCTGTCGGGCTGCAAGATATGAATAATGTGGTGTATCTGCCCCTGACTAATATGTCCGCCGAGATTGTTGGTAACAACGCGCTCACAGGTTTAGCAATCAACGGCTTTTGGGTAAAAGCGAGTAATCCCGACCAACTGGAAGCAGCAGAATTTCAGGTGACGAATGTACTCCGGCTACGCCATAATATTCGCCCACCCAAAGAGGATGATTTTACTGTCACCAATGAAGTAGATCTGATTAAGACTTTCACGAATATTATGGGATTGTTAACACTGATGGTTACGGCGATCGCCGGAATTTCCCTAGTTGTCGGTGGGATTGGCATCGCGAATATCATGCTGGTATCCGTAATGGAACGGACGCGGGAAATCGGTCTGCGAAAAGCAGTTGGGGCAACGAGCGGCGCAATTTTGAATCAATTTTTGATGGAGTCGATCGTGATTTCGAGTATCGGTGGTGCGATCGGGATTGGGTTGGGTGTCGCGATCGCTTTTGCTACTGCTACGATCTTTAAATTTCCCTTTGTGGTGTCGCTATTATCAGTGGTGGTAGGTTTTGTCCTTTCGCTGATTGTTGGGGTTTTAGCGGGCGGTATTCCTGCCCGTAATGCGGCTAAATTAGACCCGATCTTGGCATTACATGGGGATTAATTGACTATGGCAAGTATGATTTCGCTCGAAGATATTACTAAAACCTATCACTTGGAATCCCTCGATGTCCCAGTTCTCAAACGGATTAATTTGTCGATCGAACAAGGCGAATATGTGGCAATTATGGGAGCTTCTGGTTCGGGCAAATCAACCCTGATGAACATTATCGGTTGTCTCGATCGACCTAGCAGTGGACAGTATTTTTTAGCAGGTCAAGATCTGACTACCCTCGATGATGATGAACTCGCCGATATTCGCAATCAGTATATTGGGTTTGTATTTCAACAGTTCAATCTATTACCAAAGCTCACATCTTTAGCGAATGTGATGTTACCGATGATTTATGCCGATGTCGATAAGTCGCAACGGATCGAACAAGCCACAGACGCATTAGTCCAAGTTGGTTTGAGCGATCGCATCCAGAACCGTCCTAATCAACTCTCAGGCGGACAACAACAGCGCGTCGCGATCGCCCGTGCTTTAGTCAATCATCCCGCCTTAGTCCTCGCAGACGAACCGACTGGGGCACTAGATTCCACCACTTCTGAGGAGATTATGAATCTGCTGACTGAGTTGAATCAACAGGGTACGACAATTGCGATCGTCACTCATGATGCAAATGTCGCAGCTAGAACGAAGCGGATAATTCGGATGGTGGATGGAGTAATTGTTGAATCAAAATAACCTCGATTTCAAATAGCTGTGTTGCAAAATTTCAACATTGTACTGAAGAGATTTTCCTAAATAATTTTGATTTAAAAGTATCTCTTCCTATTGACTCAATCGATCATCCCAAAGATCACTAATCTGATAGATGCTAGTACCTATTACTGTCTAGTAAAATGCAAGTAAACAAATACGTTCATACTTGCATGAAACTTGAAAAACTCATTGTCATTTTACCAATAATATTGGCTAGTCTACTAGCTAATGAAGTTAATGCTCAGGTCAAGCAAAACCGATTGCAGAATACACTTACAGGCGCAGATAGTTGTTTAGACATTATCGAAGATGGCAAAAATAATCGATTGACGATGACTAAGTGCGCCAATATCGCTGGACAACGCTGGAGCATGACAGCTAATGAAAAAAATCCGCAAGCTTATCGCCTACAGACTCCGTTTACAGGTACGGATAAATGCCTAAACATCATTAATGACGGTGAAAATAATAAAGTAACAATGGCTAAATGTAGCAACCTACCTGGACAACTCTGGACTGTTACACCGAGTAAGACAATTCCTGGTAATTCCGGCTATTATTTTGTGACAAATGCACTGACAGGTCCGAGTAATTGTTTAAACGTTCTCAATGACGGTAGAAATAATAGGCTGACGATGGCAAAATGTGACAACATTTCTGGGCAGAGCTGGAGAATTACCAGCACTCGTTAATTCTCTATTAAGGTTTTGGGCGAATTAGTAGTTTTCCTGATTAATCTAATGGTGACAGGAATATCTCGATGCTCGATCGATTGGAGATCTGATTCAATCTCGGCGTTGCTGAATTAATGTATGAAACCCCAGGTAGGGGTAATTCATGAATTACCCCTACCTGGGGTTTCAGCGATCGAACTGGTTTAACAGAGCGGCAAATAATCGATGGGAAGCAGATGTGATGCAGCGAGAACCATTTCAACCGACTGAAAGCATTTAAGTTAGATCGTGGCTCTCAAATTTTTTCCTCACCCATGCACAACATTCTGCAAATGGCTCAATCATCGCGCTTCGTATTCGAGACGTTGAGAGCAAAGATCGCGCCCGCACTGGCAGACCGTTGTACGACCAGAGATGTTGACATTTTTTTGGTGCGACTAGAATGCTATTTCGAGGATTTGTATTTGCCGTTGGTGCAACTTTATGGTGAGCGGAGTGATGCCGATCTCCAATTTGCAGCATTGGTCGATCGAATGCTCGATGCCTATGCTATCCGCCCCGAATCCTTGAAACTACTCGATCTGGAACGACAGTGTACCCCCGACTGGTTTCAACGCCCACATGAGATCGGCTACTGCTGCTACACCAATCTATTTGCAGATAACCTCACTGGAGTCCGCCAGCATGTGGACTACCTGAGCGAACTGGGGATCACCTATCTACACCTGATGCCAATCTTGAAGTCCCGTCCCGGCATCAGTGATGGTGGCTATGCGGTGATGGATTACCGCACGATTGAACCCATCCTGGGCAACATGGCGGATCTCCAAGCACTGGCGAGTGAGCTACATGCTGCTGGCATCAGTCTGTGTTTAGATCTGGTGCTCAACCATACTGCCAAAGAACATGAGTGGGCGCAGCGAGCAATGGCAGGGGAAGCAGAGTATTTGGATTATTACTATACCTTCGCCGATCGCACTCACCCCGATGCTTACGAGCGCACGCTCCCAGAAATTTTTCCCGACTCCGCGCCTGGTAACTTTAGCTGGTATCCAGAAATGGCGGGTACCGGACGCTGGGTGTGGACGACTTTTAATGAGTTTCAGTGGGATCTTAACTATACAAATCCCGCTGTATTTCGGGCGATCGTCGATACCATGTTCTTTCTAGCAAATCAGGGCGTGGATATCCTGCGGCTCGATGCCGCCCCATTTATTTGGAAACGGATCGGCACCAACTGTCAGAATCAACCAGAAGTTTTCTTAATCATCCAGGCATTTCGGGCAGTGATGCGGATCGTCGCACCTACTGTGATTTTCAAAGCAGAAGCGATCGGATCGCGGGATAATTTAATTCCCTATTTAGGCGTAAAAACGACGATTGGCAAGCAGTGCGAGTTAGCCTACAATAACGAGCTGATGGTACTGCTCTGGAGTACCCTTGCCAATCGCAAGGTGACGCTGTTAACCTATGTCCTCCATCAGATGCCCCGCCTATTATTGGATAGCACCTGGATTACCTACATCCGCAACCACGATGATATTGGCTGGGCGATTACCGAGGAAGATGCCGCAGCCGTGGGCGAAAATGGTTTTCTCCATCGCCAGTTTCTCAATGAATTCTACAGCGGTAATGGCTCTGAATCGTTCGCTAAAGGTGCTCTATTCCAGTACAACCCACTTACCCATGACGCGCGGATCAGTGGCACGACAGCATCCCTGACAGGCTTAGAACAGGCAGTGGCGAACCAGGATGACCGAGCTATTAAATTAGCTGTGAGCCGGATCTTGCTGTTGCACAGTGTGATGATGGTCTATGGTGGTATCCCCACGATCTACATGGGGGATGAGCTGGGGTTGTTTAACGATCTCGTCTACTCGATCGATCCAGTCAAAGCCGCAGATAGTCGGTGGATGCACCGACCGCCAATGGACTGGACTAAAGTTGCTAGTCGCCACGATCTAGACACTATCGTGGGACAGATCTATCAAGGACTGATCAAGTTAATCGCCACCCGCAAGTCTACCCCCGCGCTACATAGTCTGGGACTAATTCAGCCGATGTGGACTGACAACGATCGGGTGTTTGCACTCTCCCGCCAGAGTCCCAGAGGAAGATTGCTGCTATTGGCAAATTTCGATGAATCAGAACAGTCAGTTAAAGCAGATTTGATCCATGATGGGAATCTCGACGGTAATGTCCAGAACCTGCTCGACAAGCGAGATTTGCCGATCCAACAGCGCAGCGTAGCGATTGTGGATGGACGCATTCATCTGAAACCCTATGAAAGTATGTGGCTGGTTGATGATAGCTACGAGAACGCCAACAATTAAATTGCGTTATTTGACTTCGATTACGCCCCGAAACATTCTCATGCCACAGGTAAAAGCATATTC
>JANNBD010000525.1:0-8097 GCA_031385105.1 Chamaesiphon sp. OTE_78_metabat_374 | reverse complement strand
TGGTTGTTATAAAACACAACCGTCCCCCAGCTTATTTCGGAGATCCAGATCGAAATATTGCGATCGTACCAAAGCCTTGAGAGGGACTGGGAGACTATGAAGTAATAATAAGTTCACTATCCACTATCCACCATTCACTATTCACCATTTCTGGGCATAATAAGCACAACTCCCCGTATGAGGTGAATTGATGCTGTTTACCCTTTTAGTCATGAATATCGATATCCATTCGTTAGCGGAACTTCTCTTTTGGAGAATCGAGCTATTGACTCCGGCAATGGTGGAACTTGGTACTAGCTTAGATATTACCACCCACGGATTAGTTTTTGCCCAACAATTTCAAAATGTTGATATTCTCGGCAACATCCAAACTGGCTGGACAGACTTTCTCCAGTCAGGTAAAGCAGGTACTTTCACAATTGGTTTAGTACTCGGATATGTTGTTCGCGGTATTACTCGTTAATTAGTAGTTTAGTGGTCTAGTGGTTTAGTGGTTTAGCAATCAATAGTTCTAATCTTCTCATTCTCCCACTCGCCCTATTACCCAATATACGTTTCCCAAGCAGCGCGATGTAATCGGCAAGCGATATGAGATGCCACTGATGGAGTCAGTGATTTACGATCGAACTGCTTTATCAGAATCATTTAACAAAACTATTATCGTGGGTGATATAGAGTATCCAGATCCTAAATCAATCTTTAAATATGCTGATGAGATAAATAGTGCCGCCCAAACATCAGCAATAGAATTTGACATCTTGGCAGAGGAAGTTCTCACTAAAATTGGACTAAAGTAATGATTAAATGTTATTTTGTCGATATTAAGGATATCAGCTCAATCTTACCCAGATCGCATTTTATCGAGTCAGATTTAGAACAGATAGCAGATCTGGTTTTGGCAACTGATGGATTGATTCGTCCATTAATACTCAAGGAAAGTGGCGGGGAGAAATACACGGTAATTGAAGGGCATCGGGAATATTATGCAGTATTAAAGGCAAGAGAGAAAGATCGAAGCAAAGTGGAAATGGTTAATGCCTTTGTGATCAATGATAATATTCAATCATCAGCGATCGAGCAATTAAAGCTATTAAATGAAGATCGCTCTCCAGTCATCACACCAGCTCCTACTTCTGTGAATGTTGAGCAACTACTACCAACATTATTAGCCGCAATCTCTCAACAGGTTCAACCGCTGGTAGCACAGCTTGCCGAGCAGCAAAAGATGTTGGCAACGCTGATTATTGATCGTACATCTTCACCAACTATTCGGGTAGAAACAATTAAGCAACCAGATTCATCTAAGCCAAAAGATCCGTTGCCAGTTATTACTACTGTAGTAGTTAAACCTGTAAAAGTAACAGAACCTAAATCATCTAAGCTACCAAAAACAGAGAAATCCAAGCCAGACAAAGCACCTAAAGTTACCCCTAGTAAGAAAGTAGTTGCACTACCAGAATCAATCGATTCAATCAAGGCAGCAAATACTCTCAACTTGATTAATACTCTTAGTCAAAATGAATTAGCACTAGCAATGGAAAGATCTAGTGTATCTAAAGCTGCGATTAGATTAGTTCCAGATATAATTGCTGTCCGAGATAGTCAGCCAGATCAAAAGTTTGACACATGGGAAACGATCATCACTTTAAAAATTAAGGGTTAGGAGCCAAAATAGTCGAAGGAATTATTGAGAAATTAAAATAGAATCGACAGATTACACATGCGTAAATTCTAGACGGTGGGCAGTGCCCACCCTACGAGATCACACTAAGCTTATCAATAAGTACTATTCACTATCCACTATTCACTAAAACACCAGTAGCTATGTTTTAACGCAAGAGGTAAATAACTCTAACTTAATTGAGTGATGCGATTGAAGGCTCGATCAACATCTTGCCATAATTGGCGATTGTGAGGATCTACCTTGAGAGCTTTCTTGAGATAAATGCGTGCTTTTTCAAACTCTCGGTGCTGGACTAACTGATGTCCGTATTGTGAATAGATAATTCCTTGCCATTGACAAATCTGGGCATCCGCTGGATTGTGATGAGCTAAACCTTCGATTAAAACGATCGCTTTGAGAAACTGTTGCTGCTTTAATAGTGACTGCAATTCATAATATAATTGCCACTTTAATTCATCCTCATTTTTCGTTGCTGGATGAGCTTTTGCCGCTGGTGGTGCTTCGCGACGAGTGGTAGAGCCTGCGGAATTCACTGGTGGAGTCCGAACTGAATGCGCCTGAACTTTGCCTAGTAATATTTGATAAGCTTCATTTAGAGCAATGAAACGTTGAGAAGCATCGAGATCGTTTGGATTGAGATCGGGATGAAATTTGCGGGCTAGTGAACGGTAAGCAGCTTTTAGTTCATCAAGAGATGCCCCTCGGCATATTCCTAACAACTGATAGCATTTGTCCAGACTTATGGTGGATGCAAGCATTTATTTACCAGAACGCAACGAATACAAAGTTTGAATCATACTTACTTAGTGTTCCCCACAATTGCGCCTGAATATCACTCAGTCTCGATGTATACTGCCTAATTAAAAGTCACGCATTTTTAAAAACCTTGCAACGTATTACTATCGATCCCAGTCAAGCCCAGAACAACCAGATTGCGCTCACTACTGAACAGCATCACTACCTTACTCATGTGATTCGGCTGCGTACTGATGATGAATTTGAGGCGATTGACGGCACCGGAGCCTGCTACCTTGCCGCAATTACCGCAACAGGTGCCCAAATTATTCGGATTGCCATTGCCATCAGTCCAGAACTCTTTCAACCGATCATCCTGATCTGCGCTCTGCCGAAGGGCAATAACTTCGACGATCTCGTGCGTGCCTGTACCGAGCTAGGTGTAACTACAATCTTGCCTGCAATTAGCGATCGAACCCTGCTCAATCCCAGTCCTCAAAAGCTCCAGAGATGGCGCAAGATTGCCCAGGAAGCCGCCGAACAATCGGAGCGATTGGTTGTGCCGACAATTGAAGAACCACAGGCATTAAAGGCTATTTTTGGAGAGCTAGTCGATCCATCTGTTAAATATCTATGCGAAGCCAGAGGCGAACATCCTCATTTGCTTACTAGTATCCAATCTACTGAATTAACCGATTTACCTATTATCATTGCGATCGGTCCTGAAGGTGGCTGGACAGATGGCGAGATAGATTTAGCGATCGAGCATGACTTTCAATTAGTATCCCTTGGGTCGCGAATTCTTCGCACGATTACTGCCCCAATTGTGGCACTATCGATTGTCAGTGCTGCGATCGATAGTGCGGGAGAAATTGACGGATAAAATTTCTGAAACCTAGCTGGGTTAGTTGGGTTTCATTCTTCAACCCAACCCACAGCGTCTACAGAGTCAGAGATTGGGCGTTGGTTTGAATCAATAGAGCCAAATCCTTGAGGAAATTAGCCGCGTCAGCACCGTAGATAATTCGGTGATCTGCGGTCATATTTACCTGCATTTGGCGACGGATGGCAAATGTGCCTTCCTCGCTAGCGACTACTTGGGACTGGGAAGCACCGACTGCCAGAATTGCACCCGTACCTGGGGGGAGGATGGCATCAAATCGATCGACACCGAGCATTCCGAGGTTGGAGATGGTAAAGGTGCCAGAGCTGTACTCTTGGGGCTGCAACTGCTTGATCCGTGCTCGATCGACTAAATCTTTCCACATGCGGGAGAGTGAGTAGAGATCGAGTTTGTCGGCACCTTGGAGGACGGGGGTGATTAATCCACCATCGGGCATGGCAACGGCGACGGCGATGTTGATTGTGCCTGGGTGACTGATTCCGGCATCGCTGTAGCTAGCATTGACTGTAGGGTGCTTGGCGAGGGTGATCGCGACTGCTTTGGCGAGTAGGGCTGTCATGGTGACACCTTTGGATTTGACTTGCTTGTAGAGCTTGTCGAGGTTGTTGGTTTCGATCGTGTAGCCAACGCGGAAGGTGGGGATTGAGAGGCTGGCAATCATGTTGCGGTTGACCGCAGATTGGAGCGTATTGAAGGAAACTACTTGAGCTGAAGGAACATTGACGGGTAAGCTTGGAGCTGCTGGAACTACTGGAGCTGCTGGAATTACTGCGGCTACCACTACTGGAGTTGCGGGTGTGCTTTGAATTGTGGCTACTGGTGCTTTACCTGCCGCTGCGCTGACATCTTCAGCGGTGATTCTACCATTGGGGCCAGTTCCGTGGAGAGTTTCGACGGTCACACCGTATTCTTTGGCGAGTTTCCTAGCGCGGGGGGATACTACGGCTCGATCGCTTCTGAGCGTCGTTGCTGCTTGGGCTACAGGCGTTGCTGGGGTCGCAATTGCTGTCGGTGCGGGTGCGGATGTAGTTGCCGCAGGTTGGGATTTACCTAGTGCTTGCTGTTTGGCAACTTCAATCTCAGCTTCGGTTTCAGCTACATATGCGATCGCCGATCCGACTGTTGCCGACTCGCCAGCTTGGACGATAATAGTCGCGAGAAAACCAGCGTAAAAGGTTTCAACATCCATGTCTGCCTTGTCGGATTCCACTACGACAACGATTTCACCTTTTTCGACTTTCTCCCCTGGTGCTTTTTGCCAGGAGACGAT
The DNA here is from genome assembly GCA_031385105.1 of Chamaesiphon sp. OTE_78_metabat_374. Lineage (GTDB taxonomy): Bacteria > Cyanobacteriota > Cyanobacteriia > Cyanobacteriales > Chamaesiphonaceae > Chamaesiphon. Next base: position 3,504 of record JANNBD010000525.1, on the reverse strand, counting down.
CTTGCCTTCCGTCATGGTGGAACTTAGAGCAGGCATGAAAACTTCGCGTATTGCCATGATGGATATTTTCGGATCGAACAGATTAGGTTGAGCTTGCAGCTTCTTATTTTAGCCTACCTAGTGGGTAGTGGATAGTGAATGGTGGATGGGTAATTGAGTAATCGTAGATTTTGACAAGATAGTGAAACGTTCTAGGTTGTTAGATGGTGGGCATTGCCCACCCTACATTTTCCAAAGCCTAAAGCCTAATTTTTAGATATTTCCCCGAATCTCCATCACCACGCCATCATGGAGCAGGACTTCAACGTTCATTTTGGCGATCAAATTATCACCAAGTTTGACATTGAAGTAGCCTTCAACTTGCCCTTGATTAACTTCTTGTTTGAGTTCAAGAAATTGAACCTGTTGAAGCTGTTGAAGCGCGGCATTTTTCTGTTCTAGCAGTTCTCCTTTTTGCTGATTGACTTGCATTTGGATGCTTTCAATCTGCTGCACTACTTGAGGTCCAGGTGGCTGGAGATTTTGCTTTTGAATTTCGGCAACTGCTCTTTGACCTTGAATTTCGAGGTTTTGCAGTTGACCGTCGAGTTCGCTGATTTGGGTTTGTAATAGTTGCTGAGTTTCGTCTTTCCAGCGTTGAGTCACGACGGCTTTGATGGCGACGACACGTTTGAGTAATAATTGAGAGTCTGGTAGATCCATGATTTAGGTAATTTTGGTAACTAGTGGCTATTGGTTTAGTGGCTAGTGGGATCTCCCATACCCTATTCCCTGCTGGCTCAGGTTAACGAGCAAACATCTCGTCAATCATACCGTGATACCGTTCCATCACGACTGGACGACGGATTTTCATGGTTTGGGTGAGCAGTCCATTTTCGATCGAGAATGGCTCTGAGATCAGCTTGATTACGGCGATCTTATCATCAGCACGATAGCCAGGACGATTCTTGACTTCGCGGCTGAGTTCATCGCGGAGCAAGTCGAGGATTTGAGTATTATCTGGGTTTGTGGCTGATTCCAACGGCAGGTTGTGACTGTTTAGCCAGACTTGGAGAGCTTCAGCATTGGGCACAACTAGTGCGCCGAGGGATTTTTGGTCTTGCCCGACGAGGACAATTTGGCTGACATATTCACTGCGAAGACAGGCATCTTCGATCGGGGTAGGTTCGATATTTTCACCATTGCTGAGGACGATCGTATCTTTGGCGCGTCCGGTAATGGTTAGATCGTTAGTAGGTGTGAGCACTCCCAAGTCACCACTGTTAAACCAGCCTTCAGGATCGATCGCTTTGGCGGTAGCTTCAGGATTGCGGTAATATCCTTGCATTACCTGTGGCCCACGGAGTAAGACTAATCCTTTTTGACCAATTGCCACTGGTTGATGAGTTTCGATATCGACAATCTTGATTTCAGTACCTGGGAGTGGCTTGCCAGAAGTGAGCCGAATGTTTTGCCACGGACGGCGAACGTGGGTGATGGGAGAGGTTTCAGTCAAACCATAACCAACTAGCACATTAATCCCGACGATTTCAAAAAATAGATCGAGATGCTTGGCGAGGGAACCGCCACCGCTGATCAGATTCTGGATTTTGCCGCCAGTTGCTGCGCGAATTTTGGTGTAGACGAGCTTGTCGGCGATCGCGTGCAAAGGAGCTAGAATTGACATCTGGGCGCGAGCTTGTAGCTTCTGACTCAGGCTCGGTGTGAGACACTCTAGACTCAAACCTTGGACGATTCGCCGTGCTTCGATATACTTTTTGCTTAAATCCAAGCAGGTATTAACCAGTTTTTGCTGACTGGCAGACTGTTCGCGAAATTGCTTCTGAATGCCCTCATATAGCGACTCCAACAGGCGGGGAACTACCACAATACACTTAGGGCGATAATCTTTCAAATCCTGCTTGAAATAGCGAATATTGGTGTAGATCTGGGTGCAGCCCTGAGACAGCAGGTAATATTCACACGATCGCTCGTAGCTATGCCAGGACGGTAAAATACTCAAGACCTCTAAACCTGGATAAGCGGGGATGACAGTACCACAGGTATTAATTTGGTGGAGCAGGTTGCCGTGAGTGAGCATCACACCTTTGGGATTGCCAGAAGTACCTGAGGTATAGATCAGCGTGGCTAAATCTGTTTTCTTGATCGCAACTGGTGCAAACGTTGCACTGCGTCCAAGCTCGATCGCTTGCGTAAAGCTGATCGTCTTAATCGGCAGATCTAGATCTGAATTTTCATCAGACAATAAGATAATTAAACTAATCTGGAGATCGACTAATCTACTGCTTAATCTTGTGAGTGTTTTGATATCTTCGATTACTAATACTTTCGCGTCGCTATTTTCTAAAATTGACACTAATTCTTGTGTCTCTGCCTGAGAACTCCGCACCGCATTAAATGCACCCATTAACATGATGCCCTGGTCGGCAATCAACCAGGTGGGACTGTTATCAGCAAATAGAGCGACGGCTGTATGAGCTTCTACACCCAGACTTTGTAAGCCAGTGGCAAATAGTTGGATTTGGGTAGCAACTTCTCGATATGTGAGGCTAATTGATGGCTTGCTATGGGGTGAGTTTAAGGCAACTACCGATCCTGCTTTGGCGGCAACGATCGACCACATATCTGGGAGCGAATTGAGCTGGCTATAATTGATAGTCAGCTTGAGATTCTGCCGCTCTCGATCGGTCATTGCATAGGTATCATTAGCCTGTTTAGTAATTGTCATAATAGTTTCTTTGAATAAATATCTGATTCGGCTTGCCCGATATCTATAGATTAGCCGCTGTTTGAACTCGATGATCGATCGACTGTGACAGAAAATTAGGTGGCTGAGATCTTTACTGAAAGACTGATCCAAAGCAATCGGAGGCGCGATTGATCCTCATAATCGACTAATACTTCTAGCACCAAGATTGCTCTCCAGAGGGGTTATTGAGCAATTCTCGAATATTTGCTTCGATCACCCGATAACCGACGTTCCCATTGAGTCGCTGTCGCCCTTCATTAAAGATTAACGTCGGACTAACTGATACCGTATGCTCTTTGACTAGATCGAAGTCTTTAGATAACTGAGCATAGGCTTCCCCACTATCAATTTGGGCTTGAATTAGATCGATCGATAGTCCCAGTTCTTCAGCAATTTCAAATTGAACTGTCCGGCTGGAGATATCTGCTAATTTAGTGAAAAATGCGACTCTAACAGCCCAATTTGCCCGTTCAAATATCTGTTGCGATCGATCGATCAATCCCTTAGCTTCCAATAATTGAATTGCATGGAGAAATAGGTGACAAGATGTAGAAGAAGCGGGTACAATCTGCGTCCAAATATCTGGATGAATGGTAATGTGGTCGAAATTTTTTGCAGCTGATCGAACATGCTCACTGTAACCTTTCAGCCCACCCCGATCTTGCCATCGTTGCCCTAGCTTTTCCCGCGCATTGCCAAATACAGGGACAAAGTGGTGTTCGATTTCAATCTTGTCTTGAAATGTTGCTTGCAAT
>JANNBD010000457.1:0-2850 GCA_031385105.1 Chamaesiphon sp. OTE_78_metabat_374 | reverse complement strand
CCCACGTTCAATCATGAGATTTTCCTCAGTAATGTTGTAGTCGATCGATGCTGGCAACGATAGCAGACCAACTAGCCAACGAGCATCTACCAAAAGACTGATAAATAGTTAATCTCAAAATTAGCTGATAGTTACAATTTTCGACTAGAGCGGACTCGACCACCCTTAGGGGGTGCGCGTAGCTGCGTTCGAGAATATCCAGATTTTTCAGTTGATTTAAAGAGATCGATTAAAATAGGTACACAAATTTAGTTTGCTATGGTTTAGACTGATGGGTGAGGGGAGGGTGCAAGAACATTCAAGCAGCGGAATTGGTTGGTGAAGAACGTGGTCGCCAGATTGGTGAAGAACGCGGTCGCCAGGTTGGTGAATCCGAACTCATTCTGCGGCTATTGAAGAAGCGGGTAGGCAATATTTCACCAGCAGTTCAGGTGCAGATTAAGGCTTTACCATTGGCGCGGTTAGAAGCGTTGGGAGAGGCTTTGTTAGATTTTACAGGTGCGATCGATTTAGAACGATGGTTAGCAGCTTAAGGTGAAGGCTGTGTAATCGATTAGTTACGATGTTCGACCAAATATGGATTGAATATTTAAAATTGTGAGAATTGGGGAGGCGAAGAGATGCCCGATAATTTTAATCGATCGTGCCGTTATCGCGGGGGTTGTTGGGTTTCATTCTTCAACCCAACCTACAGGGGTGATCCCACTAAACAAATCGCTCACGCATTGCCCCTACCATCATCTATCTCGATTCTGTACCTTGATTGGGCGATCCTTCAACAGTTGGATCGTCCACGGCTGCGGATTCGGGATCTGCACCTGGGCGAACATCTGCCTTCATGTCACCTTGCCCCGTGCGGCGGGTAGCTGGCTCGATGGTTGTCTGCTTACCTCCAGGCGATGCAGTCGATTTGGATTTTGCCGTTGGCGCGGCTGTTTCTAGCAGCTCGTGCAATCCAAAGTTATTGGTATTGACACCCGCATAATTAACTTTATCAAACCGGACAATTACCGGATATTTGATACCGCTTTTGTCCATCGCAGCGACGGTACCTTCTTCCCGAAACCAGTAAGATTCCGATCGCAGAATCCGAACTTTAGACCCACGTTCAATCATGAGATTTTCCTCAGCAATGTTGTAATCGATCGATGTCGGTAATACTAGCAAATAGCTCGGCGATCGAGCATCTATCAAAAGGTAGACAAATAGTTGGGTATGCCCTAATTTCATTCTTCAACCCAACCTACAGATCTAGCTAACTTCTGCCAGTGGCTTCCCCCGCCCGATCTAGGCTAAAATGGACTCGATAGACAAATAGGCAGGCGGCATGTCACAAACTAGCGCAATCACAAGTATTAATTCACTTCTCTTGCAGCTCCCCGAACCGCTCCAAGTCGAGGCATTGCACTATGTTGAGTATCTGACTTCCCGACGTGTTGCAGCAGCCTCTCAGATTGGAAATCACCCTAAAGCTACGAGACGCAATGGTTTTGGCATTCTCAAAGGTAAAGTCACGATCGCTAATGATTTTGATGCCCCCTTGGAAGAATTTGCTGATTACCAATAATCTATGAACTTGCTCATCGATACTCACATTTTGATTTGGTACATCGCCGGAAATCCTAACCTGAAACCAGCGATGACTGATTTGCTAGAAGCGACTGAAAATGACCTCTGCGTCAGTATTGCCAGTCTTTGGGAAATCGCCATTAAAGTCGGCAAAGGCAAGCTCGATCTGGGCATCGAGTTCCATGAATTAGAAGAAATCTTGGATCGACTGAACATTCAAATCCTACCGATATTGTTCGGCGATCTCAATGTTCAGCGGACATTGCCGTTTCACCATACCGACCCATTCGACCGACTCATTATCTCCCAAGCAATTAACCAGAATTTAGTGCTAATGAGTGCTGATTCAGCGTTTAGCAATTATCCGGTGCAGAATATCTGGTCAGAACTGTAATGGGTATTAGGGTTCGTTAGTGGATCTGCTGGGATTGTTGGGTTTTCTCCTGTGGGAGACGCTCCGCGAACGAGGCTCAACCCAACCTACAGGAGGTAATCCCACTATCGGATCTTAGTAACGATATCATAATTCAATCTGCCTCTTTCTCCCTATTGCCATCAACGAGGTCAAGCAAAAGTCGCGCAGATTTTCCAGTTACCCAGGTATCTTTCTTGAATTGCTGATGGTATGCGTCTATGGCATGAGGTGAGGACTGTACAACCTCATGTGCTTTTTTTATGGACTCCGCACGCATATAGCAGAGCAAATAATCCTTGCCATCCAACGACAAGTGGAACCAAGACTCTATTTTGACACCTTCATCTCGTAGTGTTTCAATAGCTTCGTCAGCACGCTCTTTGAGGGTTGTCGCCCACTCTTCTACCCTATCTAGAGAGTTTGGTTTTAACTCAATAATACTAGCGACTACATCCATGATTAGCTCTTCAGTTCATATCAACTTATGCGGCATAACTATTATTAGGCGGAAAGTTTCCACCTATCCACCCAAATTCGGGTAGATAGACTGAAAAATTCAGCATATTCCCTATGCAAAAGCAGAAACTTTTCAGCTATCATCCTATTTAAGGTGGATCTGCTGAATTTTTCAAATTATTGTAACATTATGCAAAATACCCCTAACAAGCTGTAGTTAAAATTTCCGGCTAGACAAGACTCGTTAGCGTAGCTTCTCTGAAAGAGAATTGCGTGTCCGTGCTGCTAGGGTGATAATGCCCGAATCACGACTGAAAATGTCGTGGAGGAGGACATAGAAGCAAGGGATGATAAACAGCGTCAGTAGGGTAGCTAGGGTCAAGCCAGAGAAGACGACGATGCCTAATGGC
>JANNBD010000444.1:0-1688 GCA_031385105.1 Chamaesiphon sp. OTE_78_metabat_374 | reverse complement strand
GTACAGAAAATCGGCTGGGTTTCAATATCCAACCGATGGCGGAGTTGGGCAACATCAAATCTGGCAAAGTGAAAAACTTTGGTGACTTGAGCCGCTTCCATCACTCGTTTTAAATTAGGTGCCGCAGTTTGTCCTTTGGCGATTTTGATGACTGTCAACAGTCCAGGCGAAAACAGTTGGACTAGGCATAACCTGTCACGAACATAGTTTAAGCCCATTGTCTCAGTATCGACAGCGATCGATTCAGCCGTCAGATACCGAGCAGTGGCAGGATCATCTAAATCTCGATCGAATATGTGAAAATCTTCCATGTTGAGGGGCGGTGGTAATTAGTCAGCATCTTTTACATACCACGCTTTACGGATAAAAATTTGGGTGAAGTAGATTTCACCTCTGGCGTTTTTGGCCGATCCGATCCCTGTGAGATCGTAGCGTCCAACCATGTTTTTTTGGTGGCCAGGACTGCCGATCCAGTCTTCCACCACAATTGCTTCAGGTTGAGCATAACCCACGCTGTAGCCGACATTTTCAGAGGCACTGCGATAGACAATCTCTTTGGAAACTGACTGGACTCGATCGTTAAAACCTTCATGTCCAATTTTTCCAACTCTCGCCATTTTCTCGCTGTGGGCTTTAGCTTGAGCTGAAATGATTGGATCAATCGTCAATGGTGGCAAATTTTTGGACTGGCGATATTGATTGACTCGATTGAGGATTGCCAGTTCTGAGCTACCGATTACCATCGGCGGTGTGGATGGCGAACTCTTTGGTACGCTCGACTGCTGCTCTGTTTGTTCTGGTTCTTCACTGGGTACACTAGTGCTAACCTCAGCTCTGGCTGTCGTTATCACGCCAATTACAGTCATCAATGTGCAAAAAGTGCCCAATACTAATAAATTATCTTTCATCTGGATTTACTCAATGTTTTAGATAGATCCGCTGGTTTGGACACTCAATCAGGAATATTCACCACCGAACTAGTCCAGAATGACATCATCGATCGGATTTCACTGCGATCGATCTCATAGGTATGGTGTAATCTGAGAAATAATTAGGTTTAACATCCTCAGTCAAGAATTCGTTAAAATAGTAACCACGATCGATCTAAACTATCGCCATGACATCCTACTCCGCTGCCTCTGCTCGCGCTGAAATGAGTGAACTGCGTCGGCTCAAAAGTTTGCTCCCACCGGAACTCCAAAGCTGGGTAACGGTAGAAACTACTGTTGAAGTCAATCCGCCCCTAGTCCGCAGTGAAGAATTGGGCAAAGATCAAGTTGAAATCCAGATCGATCTCGTCAAATGGGAACGACTGGCTCTCGATCAACGAAATCTATTGTTTTGGCATGAAGTCGCACGAGTCCAGAATGATACAATCTCCCGCGATGGCTGGGAAATGGCTGCGCTAGCGATCGGGCTAGGCGGTGCTGTGGGTGAATTGTGGGTACAGGATGGCCTATTACTGATCCTCGCGTTGGGACTATGTGGCGTGTCGGGTTATCGCTTGTATTCGCGCAATAATAGCGATCGATATCTCAAAGAAGCAATCGATGCTGATGAAAAAGCGATCGCCCTGGCAGCTCGGTTTGGATATACTCTACCCAACGCCTACAAGAGTCTGGGCTGTGCCTTAAAGACACTAACTGACGATACTCCCAAAAAGAGCAAACGGCGGCACTATGAGTCTC
>JANNBD010000363.1:0-3966 GCA_031385105.1 Chamaesiphon sp. OTE_78_metabat_374 | reverse complement strand
CGATCCTGCCACTCTTTGGGCTTGCCGGAACTCCGACTGTCTGAGAACCGTCGATCCCCAAAGGATGATGATCTGTCGTCTCGATTGTAGCTAGGTCTATCGCTAAAAGAGGATGGGCGATCATCCCGATTATTATAGCTAGGTCTGTCACCACGACCTCGATCGTCGCGACCCCGATCGTCTCGACTACCAAAACTACTGCCGCTGCCACGACGATCTCCCGCAGCATCATCTCTACGGGGCTTATAACTGTCTGTACGAGGTGCCGAATCTCTCGGACTACTAGGACGAGGTACACCCCAATCTTTGCGTTCCTCACGGGGTTTATCGTTGCCGCCAAATTTACCACCTGGTTTTGGTCGGTCAAAACTCGATCCACCCTGAGGCCGTGGACGATAACTAGAACCTACTTCAGGCGTACGCGGCCGATACTCGCGATCCCTGTCAAAATTATTCGCGCCATCGGTCTTGCGTGGGCGACGATCCCCAAATTTGTCATCGGGTTTACCCCGATAGCCTGAATCTGAGCCTTCACTGCGACGGGGTGCGTCACCATTGGGACGATACCTGTCAGGGCTACTCGGTCTACTATCGGAAGCTCGGCTGGGGCGAAAATCGCGATCCCCACTGCCTGCACCATCACGCGGACGGGGCGAAGGTTTACCGCCATCGGAGCGACGAGGTTTGAATACCATATATTTTAACTAAAGTTGTGGGGCTGAGGTCGGATCGAGATGGAGTAGGGCGAGTAGCTCCGAAAGCCGTTGGGGGTTGGTAATGTAAAGATAACCGATTAAAGTCTCAAAACTGGTAGCCTGCTGATAAACTTCGGGATCGAGGCGACGCGGACGACCATTGGTCGCATTTCGACCCCGACGGACTACATCCAATTCTGCGGATGTCAGATGGGTTGAGAGTAGTTGGAGATGGTTAGACTGTGCTTCAGCACGTACTTGAGCGACGACCTGTTGGTGATAAACATGAGCACGCTTGGGCGGAAGCAAAAATTCTGTCCGAACATATAGTTCATACACAGCATCACCCAGGTAGGCTAGGGCTGCTGGAGGTATTTGTGGCACTTGGTTAGGGTGGACAGCTAGAATATTAAGCTGTTGCCAGCTTCGTGGTAGCTCGGTTTCACCCACAGCAATATCTAAATAACACTAAGAAATTTTGACTTAACCTTCTGATTTTATCAATGTTTTGTAAAACTGGGGGAAATGCTTACATTTGTTAAGCTGGGAGTTCGGAGTTTGGAGTGAATAATTGCTATTCTTTCAGAACATTGTCAGATATGTTGTCTCCGAACTGTCTTGAAAAAGTGTTTCACTTGATGTGAAACACTCTTTCTCTTTCAACTCCCAACTTCTCTAGGCTGCTTCAAGCCGTGCCAATGCTTCATCAACAGATGGTTGGAGTGATAAGAACTTCTCTAGTCTTACTAATTTGACGGTCTGTGTGACCCGTGGATTAGTAACAATCTGGACAGTTCCTTCAACGCCTTGAGCCTTTTTGACAAGTTGTACCAGGGCACCGATACCGGAGCTATCAACGAAATCAATTTTGGACAAATCTAGAATCAGATTTATTGGTCCTTCTTCCACACATTTTTCCATTACCTTCCTAAATGTTGGTTCGGAAAATGCGTCTAGTTGCCCAGTCAGCCGGAATAATTGATAGTTATCTTTTACTTCGCGCGTGCCTCGGAGACTTACGGTTAAGCTTAGTGTTTCAGCCATAAAATTTCTAGTTAAATAAATTGTTAATCTGTGATTTAGGCTTTAGGCTTTGGATGCAAGCGTCCTTTTCTTCACAACCATTACCCATCTGCTTTTCCCTAAAGCCTAAAGCCCAAGGCCTAAAGCCCATTTCGCATTTGCTGGACAAATTTCCCAAACAAATAATCGGCATCATGAGGGCCAGGACTAGCTTCTGGGTGGTATTGAACCGAGAAGCAGGGCAGGGTTTTGTGCTGGAGTCCGGCGATCGTCCGGTCATTCAAGTTAAGGTGGGTAATTTCGACATCTGCGCTCAGGGATTTAGCATCGATCGCAAACCCATGATTCTGGCTGGTGATTTCCACTGTCTGGGTTAAGCCTGCTGGTTGATTCAAGCCGCGATGCCCAAACTTGAGTTTAAAGGTTTCGGCACCCAGGGATAAACCGAGGATTTGATGACCCATACAGATGCCGAAAATCGGCTTGTCAGCAGCTAATAGCTCCCTGGTGGTCATAATTCCGGTATTAACTGCTGCGGGGTCGCCAGGGCCATTAGAGAGAAAGATTCCATCGGGATTGTGCTTGAGAATTTCAGCGGCGGAGGTATCAGCAGGGACGACGATTACCTTGCAGCCATGACTTGCCAACCGCTTGAGAATATTGCGCTTGACTCCAAAATCCAGTGCAACAACAGTTAATTGTTTCGCGTCACTATCCGCCGATTCAGGTTTGAATTCCCACATCGGGTCACTCGGCTGAGACCACTCATATGTTTCTGAAGTCGTCACATTGTTAACGAGGTTTAGCCCAGTCATATTCGGTGCCGATCTGACGAGATTGAGTAGTTCGGCCGGATCGAGAACTTCAGTGGAAATTGCTCCATTCATGGCTCCTGCCGATCGCAGTTTGCGGGTCAGGGCACGAGTATCGATTCCGTGAATCCCAGGCACATTGTGATGTTCGAGGTATTTGGGTAGGGATGCGGTCGATCTCCAGTTGCTGGGACGATAGCAGACATTGCGAGCAACCGCGCCTCGGACATGGGGAAAGGCAGACTCATCATCGTCAGGATTGACCCCAGTGTTACCCAATTCGGGATAGGTGAACACGACGATTTGACCGCTATAACTGGGGTCGGTGAGGACTTCCTGATAGCCAGTCATTCCGGTATTGAATACAACTTCTCCAATGGTCGTACCCATAGCTCCAAATGACCAACCAGGGTAGGCTGTACCATCTGCTAAGACTAATAATGCTGGCAAGACCGTAGCAACGGACATAGAATTTACAAACGGTTTATTATGGCGCAGCCATTCTACCACAAACTGCAACGCTTATATTGATTACGGCGATCGAACAGCGGGGGAACCAATCTCCAAAATTCGCACTACCTCTGTAAATATGTGATACAAAGCATAATCGATTGAATCGAAATTAGCTAAAATTTAAATGAGCTGACAGTTTAGATTTAGCGAAACTGTCCGGATCTAATGGAGATCTAGCTGCATATATTAGCAATTGGCACCCGATTAATAGAAATTAGAGAATCAAGATTATTAGAGGTTTAAGTTATGGATGTCGTATCTAGAGAACAGCCCCAGGAACGGGCGGAGTTTATCAAAAAGACCTACACGCACTTGGCTGGAGCCGTTGGTGCATTCATTGTATTAGAGACGTTCCTGATTCAATCAGGCATTGCCGCAGGTCTAACTCAGGCATTAAGTGGCAGCCGTTATAGCTGGCTAGCGATTCTGGCTGGATTTTCTCTGCTCGGTTGGCTATCGCGGGAACTAGCCGCTAAAGCTGATTCGGTGTCGCTTCAGTACAGTGGATTGGCACTGTATGTGGCGATGGAAGCACTCCTATTCGCACCTCTGATCTTCACTGCAAACACGCTCTACGATCCGACGATTGTACCCACAGCAGGGATTATTACCAGCCTAATGTTCGCTGGATTAACTGCCGTTGCTTTCACCACTGGCAAGGATTTTACCTTCCTGGGTGGCGCGCTCAAGATCGGTGGCTGTGTGGCAATTGGCATGATTATCTGTAGCGCGATCTTTGGGTTTACGCTGGGATTATTCTTCTCAGTGGCAATGGTGGGGTTTGCGATGGCGGCAATTCTCTACGATACGTCGAAGATTATGCATCACTACACTAAAGATCAATATGTAGCAGCTTCCCTAGAGCTGTTTGCTTCAGTTGCTCTATTATTCTGGTATGTCATCCGCATTCTCATGTCTTTTTC